>DAIQNO010000001.1:0-25318 GCA_036788355.1 Opitutales bacterium
TGACGACCGAAAGCACCAGCACCAGCAACACAAAGATGATTTCCCAAGTCACGCGGTCAAGATAGCACAGCCCGCCCTCTGCTTGGCGAGCATGGAACATCACGGATCAATTGCGACCCCGAAGCCATACTCACAAGGCTCGGAGTGCTCACTCGCCCTTTCGACCAGCACCACCGTTCACCTTCGCGGAGGCTTCCCGTCGAAACCCCTCCCGCCGACGACTACCACTCACGGGCAGTCGGATTGCCCTTCACAGACAGTCGGTCTTCCCACCATCAACCGGCAGATTGATGCCGTTGACGTAGCTCGCCGCTGGGCTGGCCAGGAACGCGATGACCTCGCCGATCTCTGCCGGTTGGCCGATGCGACCCGCGGGCACCTGCCGAGCAAAATCAGCCCGCACTTCCCCCGCCGAACGGCCACTGGCGGCAGCCTGACCGTCGATCAGAGCAGCCAGCCGATCCGTCGCAATAAAGCCCGGTAGGACGTTGTTCACCGTGACGCCAAAGGGTGCCACCTCCCGGGCCAGCGTCTTCGCCCAGTTCGCAACGGCTCCGCGGATGGTATTGGACACCCCGAGGTTCGGCAGCGGGGTCTTGGCACCGACCGAGATCACGTTGATGATCCGCCCGAAAGCCCTCTGCTGCATTCCCGGCAGGAGGATCTGCACGAGGGCCTGCGCCGACAAGACGTGCTGGTTAAAAGCCGCTAAAAAGCCCGCGGCGGAGGCTTCAGTCAAGGGGCCTGGGGCAGGGCCTCCGCTGTTGTTGACCAAGATGTCGATGGCGGTCTCCGCCAAAAGAGCCTCCAGGGGCTCACGCAGGTTTTCTGGTCGGGAAAGATCCAGCGGCAGCACCTGGTGGTGCAACTCGCTCCGGGGAAGCTGCGCCGCCGCCCGCGCCAGCCGCCCAGCATCGCGAGCCACCAGCACCAGCCGTGCCCCCCGCTGCGCCAAGGCCACCGCCGCCGCGTACCCGATCCCGGCAGAACCACCGCAGACCAGTGCCGTCCGACCCGTCAAGTCGTGTAGAGAGAACCCTGGAGGCGTTTCCAGCCGGGTTCCAGACGGGGTGTTTATTGGGGTGTCCGCTTGCATTAGAGCTGTTAAATCAAAGATCACCTTGAGAATACCGATTTTACGGTGGCAGGCCAGACCAGATTGCTTCTCGGTGGTGGCTGAGATGCCCTGCCTGATCGACACGCATTGCCACCTTGAACGCTTCCACCTCGCTGGAGACCTCGGCGGACGGCGACTGAGCAAGGCCCCACGAGAGGAGGTCAGCGGCCAGCCAGGGGTCCTCGATCGCGCCCTCGCCGCTGGAATCGAGCAACTGATTACGGTCGCGACCGATGCCGCTGACGCTGCGCTCTACTACGACCTCGCGGAGCAGTTTCCAGGGCGGCTCTTTTCGACCGTCGGGCTGCATCCATGCCACGTCGCCGAGGACTGGGAAGCCCAAGTTGACGCTCTGGCGGGCCTCTGGGCGACCTACCGACCCCGTCGCAACAGCCACCCCAGCCGTGTTCCGGAAAACCCCGTGCCCCTCACACCACCGGAACCTGCCCCCACCCCGCTGCCTCCGCCCACCGTGGTGGCCTACGGAGAAATCGGCCTCGACAACTTTCACCTGCCCTCCGGCCTTGCGGAGCGCGAAACCGTCCGCCAACGCCAGCAGGCAGCCTTCCGGACGCAGCTCACAATGATCCGCGACGACACCCTGCCGGTGGTGATCCACTCCCGCCAGGCCGCTGCCGAGGTGGTCGCCGAGATTGACGCCGCGGGGCTCGACTGGCAGCGGGTCGTCTTGCACTGCTTCACCGATGGCCCCGAGGAGCTGGCCCCGGTAATGGAACGGGGCGGACGGGCCTCCTTTACCGGGGTGCTGACCTTTAAGGCCGCCCACGCTGTGCGCGCCGCCGCCCTCCTGCAAGGGATGGAGCGATTGATGCTAGAAACCGACTCCCCCTACCTCGCGCCAGAGCCCGTGCGCGGGCGTCCGTGCGAACCAGCCTACCTCGCCCACACCGCCGCCTGCGCCGCGACCCTTTTCGGGCTCTCGATGGCCGAAATCGCCACCATCACCACCGCCAACGCCCGCGCCTTTTTCCGACTCCCGCACCCGAGTCCGCTGCCCTCGAAATAAAGCACCACTACCGGCTGACTTCTCAAGAGGCAGCCAACTTCAACGGTTGCAGCGTGCTTCTCCCTGGAAACGGTGCGCCACCCTCGCAACTGGCCGCCAATAGCAACCTGGTAGCAACCTTGTCGCGAAATTCAACCGTTTCTGTTTTATCCTCCCGCCGTCGGTTGACGCCAACCATTTCCTGGGAAGCCCTGCCCAAAACGGCATTGGGCCGGCCCTCTGGGGGTGTTGCCCGCCCACAGAAGTGGGGGATTGTCGCAAGTTTTTTGCGGTGAAGTGGCTTTAAGCTTCACCAGAAGCGGCTTTGCGGCTAAAGCTCAGGCAACTCCTCCAAAATTATGAAGCGTGTTGTCATTGTCGAAGACCAAACTGCAGTGCGGGAAATGATCGTTGAGATCGTGCTCTCGGTGGGGGACTTTGAAATCGCCGCAGAATGTGGCGAGGGGCAATCCGCGCTGGAGACTTGCCTGGAAATCAAGCCGGACTTTGTCGTCCTCGACATTATGCTGCCGGGCCTCAACGGCGCCGAAGTGCTCCGCCGCTTTGCCAAGCAACTGAAAAACACCCGCGTGTTGGTCTTTTCCGGCTACCAGAACCCCTCCCTCGTCCGGGAGCTTCTCCAGGCCGGAGCCCACGGCTTCGTGGAAAAAGCGGCCTCCCTTACCGAGTTGAAAAAGGGCATCGAAATAGTCTCCAGCGGTGGCAGCTATTTCGGCCCCGAGGTCGCCCAGATGCTCCGCGAAGCCGTCCTCAATCCCAATTCCTCCTCCAAGATCGGCGTCGAGCTACTCACCGCCCGCGAGCGCGAGATCCTGCAACTGATTGCAGAAAGCTACAGCACCAAGGAGGTCGCCCAGAAGCTCAACATCAGCGTCAAGACGGCGGAAAACCACCGCACCAACCTGATGAAGAAACTCGACCTGCACGATGTCGCCGGACTGACCCGCTTTGCCATTCAACACGGCCTGATCGAAACCGTCACCAGAGATACCCCAGCCTGAGTCGGCCGACGACCTCGGGTGGTAGACGGGCTCGCCGCGAGATCACCGGTCATGGAGGCCCTTGCGGTGTCCGGCGGAGGTAGAGGCTTCCGATAACCCGGTGCCCACCACGCCGCCACCTCGTCGCCCCTGGGCAGACAACCACCGTTGACCCATGCGCCTAAAGCTGGCACGAAAGCCCAAGATGACGGATTTATTGCAATGGGGGGCTGTTTTGGTGGTTTTATATGGCGGGCTGTGTCTCTTCGCCGTGGTGATGGCCGACCGGCTGATTTTCCCGGCACCACCGCCCAGCTACTCCGAAGAATCCGTAACGCTCAGGATTCCGGTTGAGGACGGCTCCGACATCGCGGCGGTCTGGCTGCCCGCCAGCCCGGAGCGCTCCACCATCCTGTATTGCCATGGCAACGCCGAAGATCTCGGCGACATCCGCCCCGTGCTCGACCAGCTCCGCGAGCGTGGTTTCTCGGTGCTGGCCTTCGATTACCCCGGTTACGGCCTTTCCGACGGTGAGCCCTCGGAAGAGGGGTGCATCGCGGCCACCGATGCCGCCTACACCTACCTCCGCGATGTCCGCCGGGTCAATCCTGCCCGCATCATCGCCTACGGACGCTCCCTGGGCAGCGGGCCAGCCGTGGACCTGGCCACTCGGGAGCCCCTTGGAGGCCTCATCCTCGAAGGCGCCTTCACCAGTTGCTTCCGGGTGATGACCAACGTCAGCATCTTGCCGTGGGATGTTTTCGACAACTTGGCCAAAATCCCCTCCGTCACCTGCCCCGTCTGGTCCGTCCACGGCAACCTGGACCGCACCGTGCCCATCGACCACGCCAAGAAGCTCTACGCCGCCATTAAGTCGCCCCGGATGCGCCTCTGGGTGCTGACCGCCGGCCACAACGACCTCCTGACCCAAGCCGGGGAAATCTACTGGCAGAATCTCGACCGCTTTACCCGACTCGTCGAAGCCCACCAGTCCAACCAGAGTCAGTCCAACCAGAGTCCCCACTTGAGTCAAAATCCCCAGCGCAACCCCTAGGCCACCACCCGTCGCGGCCCCAGACCAGATTTTTCCCAGACTAGGTTGTCCTGCGACACTACCGACCCCGCAGAACCCACGGACCCCGGCCTCCGATCGTTGGCCGCGCTCCCGTCAGCCTCCCAGACCGCCGACCGGCAATCGTGGCCGCTCCGTTCAAAACGGCACCGCTGGCAACCCCGGAAAAACCTAGGGTTGACCTTCCTCCCGCCAGCGGTGTCCTCTAGGAGGCTGCCACCGCCATGACCACCACCACCTTTTCCATCGCCAACCAAAAAGGCGGCGTTGGCAAAACCACCACCGCCATCAATCTCGCTTACGGACTAGCCAGAATGGGCGTGCCGACCCTGCTGGTCGATCTCGATCCCCAGGCCAACGCCACCAGCAACCTCGGCTTCGAGAAAGTCCCTGGCGCCAGCCTCTACGGCCCGCTGATGGGCGAGGGTGAAGCCGCGTCGCTCGTGCAGCCCCACGCCGAGCAGCCTGGACTTTACGTCATCCCCTCCGAAGTCGATCTCGCCGCCATCGAAGTCGAGCTCAGCCAACAGGAAAATTACCTGATGCGCCTGACCTCGGTGATGGCACCCGTGGTCGCCAGCGGCCAGTTTCGGGTCATCGTCCTCGACTGCCCGCCCGCCCTCGGGATGCTCTCCATGAACTCGCTGGCCATGGCCGACTACCTGCTCGTGGCCCTGCAATGTGAATACCTCGCGCTGGAGGGCCTCGGGCAGATTCTAGACGTCGTCCGGCAGCTTCGCGAAGCCCAAGTCAACCCGCGCCTCGAAGTCGGGGGCATCCTGATGACCATGTTCGACATCCGCACCAACCTCTCCAAGCAAGTCGTCGGCGAAGTCCAGGCCCACTTCGCCGAGTTGATGTTCCAAGCCCTCATCCCCCGCAGCATCCGCCTCAGCGAGGCACCCAGCTTCGGCCAGAGTATCTTCCAATATGACCCGGTGGGCCCCGGTGCCAAAGCCTACGAGAAACTGGCCGAGGAGGTCTGCACGCGGTTCCACATCCAACGCCCCTAAGCCACCGCCGAGGTTCAACTGCGATCATCACCCCAACGACCACGACCACGGCAAAAATCCCACGTCACGACCCCGCCTTGAACCATGGAAACTGTTGAGCATCAAGGAATGACCTTGCGAAAGTGGAGCCTCGGAGCCTCCCGCTTTTTGGCCTGCCCAGAACGCGGTGCCCGCCTGATGAACTGGCACCTCCAACTCGCCGACGGCTCCTTTCGCGATGTCATCTACTGGCCCGAAAACCCTCAGGGTGAGGACTTTGCGCGAATCCGCGGCGGCAACCCCATCCTCTTTCCCTTCAGCGCCCGCAGCTACGATCAAGGCGACCTCGGCTTCTGGCGAGCTGCCGACGGCGTCCGGCGGCCGATGCCCATGCACGGCATCGCCCGACAAGGCATCTTTTCCATCGACGAGCTGCGGCCCGACGGTTTTAGCGCCGTTTTCGTGCCCGACGAAGATGCCCATGCCGCCTACCCCTATCGCTATCGGTTCACCGTCGATTACACCTTCGCGGAGCTATCCCTCAGCGTCCACCTCACCCTCCGCAACCTCTCCGAAGAGCCCATTCCCTGGTCTGCCGGGCACCATTTCTATTTCGCCTTACCGTGGCACGAAAACGCTACCCGCGCCGATTACCGGATTGAAATCCCCGCCAAAAAAGCCTTCCGAGCCACCCCCACCGGAGGGCTGACCGAGGTGAAACTCGTCGCCAAAGAGCAGACCTTCGACGACCCCGAACTGATCGACCGCCTCCACACCAAACTGAAAAAAGCGGAAGTCAATTTCGGCCCCCGCAGCGGCGAAGAAGACATCACCATCGCCTTCGAACCCGGCCCCAACGGCCTCCCACCCCACGCCACCCTCGTCACCTGGACGGCCACCGGTGAGCCCCCATTTTACTGCGTCGAGCCGTGGATGGGCTTGCCCAACGCCGTTGAACACAAGCAGGGCCTGCACTTCGTCGCACCTGGGCAAAGCGAAACGTTTTCCATCGCCGTCAGACTCTAAAAGAAACGCTTTGAGAACCCGTGACCGCCGCTTCTCGGCACCGAAAATCGAACTCCGCGCGATTTCCCTCTAAGCCGTTTTCGACCACAGCCGCGTATTGAGATTGAGATCTTCAATGATGCCAATAAACAGGGTCAGATGCCCGAAAGTTTCGGAAATCAGCCGATAATCCAGCAGTGACCGGAACAGACGAGGCTCAAAAAGATCCGCTGACATCGGCAGCGCAATCGTCACCCGATCCCCTTGAAATGTTATAAAAAGGTCTCGGTTAAAGCGCTCGCGTAGTTCCAGAATGCGCCGCATCAAACCGGGGCTGAGGATGTAGCGAGCCTCAACCTGGCAGTCGCTATAGACCTTGAAGCGACGCTCGAACTCGACATCTTCTAGTTTCACCAGCTCGCCCCTACCCCCACTAAAACGCTGAATCCAAGAACCGAAGCCCCCGAGCAGGCGCCCTCCGCCATCCGGAAGCACGAAAGTGCGCCCGGTGAAATGCTTATGGAAGTCAGCATCAAACCAGACCCCCTTGAAGATAGTGTGGTAGGTCGTCGTGGTGTTACCCTTACTATCGCGAGTCGTCCGCTTTTCTTCGGCCTTCACTTCACTGAAAGCAAAATCCGTCGCCCCCACCACCCCACTGACCCAGTCTTCAGAGTGAAAACGGTCGGGGCGGGTGCTGAAAAGCATACTGGCCACGAACTTCGCCTTAGAATGGCCGCGCTCTGGTGAATAGCGGAAAGAGGGGTCGAAAAACGAGACTATCGGGCTTATCACCGAGGCCTTGTAATCCCGCCGGAAGGCCCCCCAACCGGCACTAAAGGCGATGCTCCCCCCAATCACCGCACTGACTAGCGGCGCAATCACCAAGGCCACGGGTAGATTTCCCCGCGACGCCAGGAAAACCCCCAGGCCGCCTCCCACCGCGAATCCAATCGCCGCACCGAGCAAAATCGACGTCAGCAACCGCTTCCGGCGATCCTCTGCCGGCTGGAGAACCGCCTTCAGCTCTGCTTGGTAAAATGCCTCCAGTTCCGCCGCAGTTTTCATGCTGAAGATGCTCTAAGCGGCGTCTCGAAAGAAGGCATTCTTAAACTAACAAAGCGGGCCAACTCGAGGCTTTCAGTTGGCGAACAGGTTTTTCACGCTTACGTTCGCACGCTCGGCCTCCGGCGTTTCGAAGAACGCCCGCCGGGTCAAACTCATCATCCCCGCAAAAAGGCTGCTCGGAAACATCTCAATCGCGTCGTTCAGCTCCTTCACGGCGGCGTTGTAGGCTCGGCGGCTCGCACTGAGTTGCTCCTCCACTTCGTTGAGTGACCCTTGCAGGTGCATGAAGTTCTTACTCGCCTTGAGGTCTGGATAGGCTTCCGCCACCAGCCGGATCCTTCCGATTCCGCGCTGCAACTCATTTTCCACGGCCACCCGCTCATTGGGCGCCAAGTTCCCGCTCGCTGCCCTCGCCCGCAAGGCCGTTACCTCGGTCAACACGTTGGCCTCGTGGGCCATGTAGGTCTTGACGGCGGCGACCAGGTTGGGAATCAGGTCGTAGCGCTTCTTGAGTTGGGCATCAATTCCCGCGAAAGCCTCATCAACCCGGTTCTTCTTACCGATGAGGCTATTATAGATGCCGATGGCAATCAAGCCAGCGAGGATCAGTGGGACGAGTAAAACGAGAGCACCCATTATCGTTCAGTAGTAGCGAATCCAGACGAGACTTTAGCCGAAGCCTTCAAGACCTCAACCAAAAAAACTCGAGCCAGAGCCAGAGCCACCGACGTCGGCTGAGAATTGATGCGTTCCTGCTGGATCATCCTCGCACCGTTGAAACCTTTCAAAGAACTTTGCCGCGAGGTGGCGAAGTAACGACCCCGCGGTCGTTATCACCCGATTACCGGGCCACCCCAACGGTTGCGACCGCCGGAGCATCCGCAGCGAAGATGCTGGCCAACCGACCGTAACCCTGCGCCTCTAGCTCAGCGACTGGAACAAAGCGCAACGACCCAGAGTTGATGCAGTAGCGAAGGTTGGTCGGGCGCGGGCCGTCGGGAAAAACGTGTCCGAGGTGGCTATCGGCATATTTCGACCGCACCTCGATCCGCACCATCCCATGCGAAACATCGCGCACCTCAACCACGTTTTCTGAAACCACGGGTTGCGTGAAGCTCGGCCAGCCGGTGCCGGAATTGAACTTGTGAACACTGGCAAAAAGCGGCTCACCGCTGACCACATCGACGTAGAGGCCAGCTTCCTTGTGATCCCAAAACGCGTTCCGGAAAGGCCGCTCCGTGCCGTTCTCGCGCACAATGCGATACTGCTCCGGTGACAGCTTGGCCCGAAGTTCCTCATCCGAAAGCGTGCAGGCCGAGACGCCGCTGATCGGGCAGGAAGCGACGTCTTCAGCGCTGGCTAGCGCCGCAGTCTGAGTGGTCGCCGGGGCGGCAGGGCAGCAGCTCGCGCCCTTTTGTAACGATTCGGTGGAAGCATTCATGGAAACGAGGGAAATGAAGCCAATAGTGACGGCCAATGCGACGCCCGTCGCAGAGATAATGAGAAGTCGGTTCATTGAAAGAGTAAGATGGCACCTCGGCTGAATTGCAAACGTGCGACAATGAATTGGACGCTGAACTGGGTCATTCCTGACTGGCGATGAACCACTGCGGGTCTCTGCTGGGTTTTTCCTTGCACGGTTTCGCACCTCGCCCTCTGTCGTCGGCTACCAATCACGATGTCAGAGTCTGCGGACGACAGTCCGGGCAATACCTTGCACCAAAAGCTCGGCCATCGGGTGAAGCTCTGGGTAGCGCGAGTTTTCTGCGCGGAGGTAGGGAGCCCCATTGCGCGGCTGCACGTAGCGCTTCAGGGTCGTGGCGTTGTCGATCAAGGCCGCGACAATGTCGCCATCGCGGGCCTCACCAGGTTCCACAATGACAATGTCACCGTCGTGGATGCCAGCGTCGATCATGCTCTCCCCGCGCACCTTCAGCGCAAAAGCTTGGCCAGGAGAACGCACCCCGGCGGAGACCCGATCGAGCTGGAGGCGACCGACTTCACCGCTGGTCTCAATCCCGTCTGGGTAACCCGCCGCGATGCTGCCATAGATCGGCAGGCTCAGGACGGTGCCGTCCTGGGCTTCCGGATCGCTCTCAGCCATCTCCCGGTGGGCATGAAGCGGAACCGCGACCCGGCCCTTGGAACCATTTTGCGCGGAGCTGCCACCCCGCTGCCCCGCCAGGTTAGGCTCAAACGGCACGATCTCGCCTCCCCTGGTGGCCGGAGCCCGCAGCGCATCGACGCCTTCCTCGCCCATCTTTCGGGCAGCCTCGTGAACCGCCATCAGAGCCAGCATTTCTGCCTCCGGAACCCGATAAGCCCGCGCCTGGCCCGGCACCCGCGAAATCACGTTTTTACGATCAAGGGCCCGCAGGTGCCCCACCACTGCATTGGTGCTCGAAAAACCAAAGTGCGCCTGAATCTGCCGGATGCTCGGCCAATAAGCCTCGCGTCGGTGGTGATCACGGATATACTCGTAAATGGCTCGTTGTTTGTCGGTGAGTTGCTTCATCGAGGGAAAATTAGCCCACGTTTCCAACTTTGTAAAGTGCTAACTTGAACACTTGCCCAAAAATATCGACAAAAACTCTACAGTCAGCTCTGCGAGCCAGTTTAGCAATGAACAAATGAGTGGTGCAATGCGGTTTTTTTGTGGAAAACCACCCCCCGTTTCTGCATTTTTCTACGACGTCTCGACCATGAAAGACCCCGCCAATTCTAGCCCGCGCTGGCCCGCGCCTGCCCCGCCGCCATCTCTAGCTACCGATGCCCGTCGAGGCCGCCTTGCGGGCAGTGCGGACCCTCGGAAACGCCCCCTGTCCCGCCAGGCGCAGGCTCTGGTCGCGGAGCTACGCGGGGAGCCGCCACCACCCTACCGCGGCTTTGCCAATCCCACCCACGACCTCGCCACCGTGCTGACCAAGCTGGTCGGACAGTTCCGCTTCCAAGGCTGCGGGATCGAGCAGCGGATTGCCGAGCATTGGGCTTGGGTCGTGGGCCCAACAGCGGCACAACGTTGTAAACCTGAGGCAATCACCGAAGCGGGAACCGCCCTGCTGATCCTGGCCGCAAGTTCCCTCGTCGCCCAGGAGCTACGCTTTCAACGTGCCGCAATTCTCCGGCGACTTCGCGACCTCTCGGGTTGCGAGGGCATCCAAGAACTCCGGATTCGCACCGGTTGAGGCCATTTCATGAGAAACCTCGCGGCAACCTGAAAAACCCCGCCCGGCAGTCGCCTCCACCGACCCGTTTCCTGGCTTCACGGCCACCAGGTGCAGCTATTGCAGCCAGGCGCTCCAGTTTTGGCTGATCGCTTCAACATTCTCCCGATTCACCACGATCCACGGCGGACTTTCGATCACCGACTCGCTACGCCCAAGATAAATCTGCTCGATCAGACGCGTCGTTAATTGCTTCGCCAAGCTATGCCGATCTGGCGCCAAGACGGCGTTGATCGCGCCCTTTCGCAGGTGGTGCAACGCGACCAGCTCACTGCTGACCGCGACTACCTGGTAATCACTGGGAGTCCAGGGAAAACCCTCGTAGCTGCGGACCGAGGCATTGGACAGTAGAACGACCAGATCCAGTTGCCTTCGAGCATCCTGGCGGACGATTTCCGCCAGCGTCGCTTGGGCTGAAAGCACCTCGGCCCCGGTGGTAAAGGTCGAGATCTGAACCCTCGGTCGCCGCTGGCGGAGGGCCGCCTCAACCCGCTGGCGCCAGCCAGCATCGGCCATTGGGCCGAACTCGGGAACGACCATCGCCACATCATGCTCGTAGAGTCGCAGCTGGCTGGCGACCAGGGCGCCTAGCTGTCCCGCCAGAACCTCGTAATCCAAATCGGCCGACACCAAAGCCTCAAGATAGGTTTCCGGTGGCCCCATCACCGCCACCGGCGATGCCCGTTGAGCACCCGCCACCCGTCCAACTGCCGAGGATTCCTGCCTACTCCGCTCGCGGGCAGCTTCCAGCGCAGTCAGGCGCGACTCCCCCAGCGGTCCTTCAGCGATCACGAAATACCCGTCGGCGGGTTGCCCTTGAGCCAGCGGGTTCCATTGGCCCCAAGCATCGACGCGCACCGACAGTTCCAACCGAAATCGCCGTTCCAGCTCCCTTACGGCAGTCCTGACCCCGGCAACCGCTGACGCGACCTCGGCGTCGGCAAGATCCTCAACGAGCACCTGCAGGCTATAGGGCGTGCGACTACCCCCAAACTGAGCCCCTGACGGCACCGTCTGAACCATCAGCCAGCCGAGGATCGCGGCCAGCATCCACCAATGCTTCTTCATGCCGCGACGCTGGAGCACGAACCTGGCAGGGTCAACCGACTTGTGGCGACTTTAACCAATCGGGCAATCCACCGCCCAGGGCCTCGGTGCTCGGACAGCCTCGGGAACTTACCCCCACCGGTCGGGAAAAAAATTGCCAACGCGGTATCGTTGGTGGATTGCTAGGGAATGACCAGCACGCGAAAAATCATCGGCACTTTTCGGCTCATCAGAGCGAACCGCCCCCAGGTAATTGTGGCGACAGGGGCCTGGATTGCCTGCCTAGGCCTGGCGACCGTAGCCCTGCAAGCGCAGGCTCCTGGGGGAGAATTTGAGCGGGTAATCATCGGCCAAGGCAGCACCCAGATACTCCCCGTCCGCATCACCAGCTCCGAAGCCCGCTGGAGCGATCTCGCCAAGCGTGCCTTCCGCCTTCACGGCGCCTACACCCTCGCTGAGTCCGGGGAAGCCTTTACCTTCGACTTCTCCGCGCAAAGCGGCGGTGCCGTCGGCCTCACCATCTCGTCAGGTGGCCAAGTGCTGCACCAAGAAACGATTTCCCAAGGTTCAGCGGTCGAGTCCCTGATGCGGGCCGCCGATCGCGCCGTGGAGCGGACGACCGGCTTTCCGGGCTTCTTCGCGGGGCGGCTCGCCTTCGTCGGGCGGCGCACCGGCCACCGCGAAATCTACACCTCCGACCTCCTCTTCACCAACGTCCGCCAGCTCACCAACGATCGCAGCAACGCCATCCTGCCCTCCTGGTCGCCCGACGGTCGGCAGATCCTCTACACCGGCTACCATCAGACCGGCTTCCCCGACCTCTTCCTCATCGACCTCGCCTCCGGAAACCGCACCACCTTCGCCAGCTACGGCGGTATCAACACCGGGGGCGTCTTCAGCCCCGACGGCCAACAGGTCGCCCTCATCCTCTCCAGCACCGGCAACGCCGAGCTCTACGTCATGCGGGCCGACCGCAGCGGGCAACCCCGCCGCCTCACCACCAATTCCTCGGTGGAAAGCGGGCCGACCTTCTCACCCGATGGGCGCTGGATTGCCGTCACCAGTGACCGCCTGGGGGGGCCGCAGATTTTCAAGATTGCCGCCAGCGGTGGGCCCTTGCGCCACGTCGCCACCAACCTCAGCGGGTATTGCTCCGAACCCGACTGGAACCCCCGTGAGCCCGGTAAACTGGTGTTCACCGCTGCCGTCCGCGGCACCTACCAACTCGCCATCCACGACGACAGCACCAACCGCAGCTTCTTTCTGACCAGCGGCCCACACGAAACCAGTGAACCACAATGGCTCAATGACGGACGCCACGTCGTCTATACCATCCGCCCCTCCGGTCAACCCACCCAGCTCCACCTTATTGACACCATGACCGGACGCTCCAACCCCCTCAGCCCCTCCACCCTCAACGGAGCCTCACAAGCCGCCTTCGTTTACCCCCGCTAAACAAAGCCGCACCCGCACCCACAGCTCCGCCCCACCTCTGAAAACCGGGGCTTATTTACCGGTGCGGATTTGGCGGCGGAGCACCTCGTTGTGCAGCACCTTCTGGGCCGTTTCGCTGGTGATCTTTTTCTCCCGCCAGAGGGCGTAAATCGAGGCATCCATCACCACCATGCCCTCATTGCGCCCGGTTTCCATGATGTTGGCCAGGCCCTGCTGCCGCCCATCGCGGATCAACGAGGCAACGGCCCGCGTGTTGACCAAAATCTCGCAAGCGAGGGCCTGGCGACCGTCCGTCGCGGGTAAAAGCTGCTGGCAGACAATGCCCCGCAGACTCTCCGAGACCATCGCCCGAATCTGCGGCTGCTGCGCCGGCGGGAAAACGTCCAGAATCCGGTTCAGGGTGTTGGCGGCGTCGTTGGTGTGCAGGGTGGCCAGCACCAGGTGACCGGTTTCCGACGCGCTAACCGCCATCTCGATGGTCTCCAGGTTACGCATCTCCCCGATCACAATGATGTCCGGATCCTGCCGCAAGGCTCCCTTGAGCGCCCGACGGTAGGACTCGGTGTGCGCCCCCACGCCGCGCTGCGTCACGGTGCATTTCTTCGACTGATGGATGATCTCGATCGGGTCCTCAACGGTGATGATGTGATCCTCCCGCTGCTGGTTGAGGTAATCCACCATCGCCGCCAGGGTCGTAGTCTTGCCGCTCCCCGAAGGCCCACCGATCAAAATCAGGCCGTTGTGGTAGCTCAAGAGCTTTTCCAAAATCGGCAGGTGGTCTCCGAAACCAAGGGCCGCCAGGTTACGGATGCGATCGGGCACAATCCGGAAGGTGCCCTTAAAGCCGTCCTTCTGCACCAGCAAGTTCGCCCGGTAGCGCTGCCCGTTATCCAAAGCCAGGCAGAAATCGTAGTCCTTGAAACGCTCAAAATACTCCCGCTGGGCCTTCGACAGCAGGCAGGTCGTCAACCGCTTCGTCACCCCCGACTCTAGCGGCTGCTCATCGAGGAAAAGCAACTCGCCATGCTTCCGGACATAAGGCCGAGCCCCCGCCACCAGGTGCAGGTCGCTAAAACCCTGCTCCTGCGCGAAGGCCAAGGTCGTCAGCAAAAACGCCTGCAGTTGGGTCTCCGTCGCCGCCGAAAGCCCGCCAAAGCGCGGTTTAACTGCCGTGATCCCCTGGGCGCTGATGATCGCCTCCGGGGGCTTATGCGCCCGATCCCGCGCTAAATCCGCATCGGCGTGATCCTCCGGTGCCGAAATGCGGATGCTGATCTCCAGCTTGCCACCGCCGACCCCCGCCGCCAGCTGGTCCCCCAGGCTCAGCGTGCTGCCCGTACCGACCTTGGCCCCACCCACTCCAGCGGCAATGGGGCTTCCGCTCTCCGCTGCCGCCCGCGCCACGCCACGATCCCCGCCACCAGAAGGTGCCCGCGCCAGACTCTCCGCCGCCAGCGCCGCCAACGCCGCCAGATCCAGATCACCATAATCCAACGACCCGCCGGGCCTGACCTGGCGGCCACCCGCCGGCACCGAGTCCTCGGCTTCATCGGACTCGCCAACCTCATCCGACGCCTCCGGCTCCTCAGAACCCTCCACTACGCCGCGCCGATCCGGAACCGACGCCCCCTGATACGGCTGAAACGCGAACCGATCAGGCCCCGCCTCGGGCGACCCGCCCGTGGAGTCCACCGCGGCGTCATCCTCCTCTACCGCCGCTGATTCATCCGGCGAATCCAGCCCAACAAAACCGCCCAGCCCGCTAGCACCCGCCGCTACCGACTCTCCCCCTACCCTTCCGACCGTCCGATTACGCAGTGAAAGCGAAGAGCGCCGCTGCCCCCCGCCAGCATCCATGGCCTCGGGCGACTTTTCGCCAGCGGCAAGGTCCGGCGCCGCAACCCCTGCCGCAGGCTTCGCGACCTCCACGACCTGGCTTGGGATCGGCGGCGAACTAGCCTCCAAGGCCGACCGAGCCCAAGGCGACGTCGTCTTCGGGCGTCCCGCCGCCCAGGCCGCCTTTTCCGCCTCCTCATCCGACACCAGAGCCGTCCCGTCATTCAACGAGGTGACCACCGAAAGCGACGGCGGTGCCACGACCGACTCTACTCCACCAGGTATCGGCTCCAAGCCAAGCTCGTCGGCAGCACCTGAACCCACCTGCGCCTCTGGCGGCTCATGAAGACTATCCAGCCCCGCCTCGCGAAAGGGAGAGCGCGTCAGTTGAGGCTCCCGACCGACCACCTCGTCATGCAGGGCGTGGGTCGTCGGTGGCTGGTCTAACTCATCTTCCGTAAAAGGATCATGGGAAACCCGCGTGCCGTCGTCAAAGGCCTTGCTCGACTCATCCAGCAGCCGCTGCACCAAGGCAAAATCCTCGCACACATGGGCGATCACCTTCTCGCCGAAGGTGATGACATCGGCGTCTGGCCCAGCAATCCGCCTAACCTTGCGGGCCGTGGCCGTGTCAAGGATACCGGCCATCTTCAGGCGACTGACGAATAACTCGATCTCCCCCTCCATGAATGCAAGAGAGATAGAATCAGCCCGTGCAAAAAACAAGCCTCATTTCAGCAGCGTACGACACCGGTGTTTAGGGGAAACCCGAAAATCGGCGGGCTTTGTGAGCAGACCCAACCGAGTAATGACGGCTCTAGCTGGCCTTGCTGAAGACGCTGCGCACCTTGGCGATCGCGTAGTCGCGGTTCATCTGGCCAATCACGTCCAAGGTGATTTCCTTCGGGCAGACCGCTTGGCATTCCCCAAAATTCGTGCAGTTGCCAAAACCCTCGGCATCCATCTGCTCAACCATCGCAATCACTCTGCGATCCTTTTCCGGCTTACCCTGCGGGAGGACATTCAAGTGGGTGACTTTGGCCCCCGTAAACAACATCGCCGAACCGTTAGGGCACGCTGCTACGCAAGCCCCACAACCGATGCAGGCCGCCGCATCCATCGCGGTGTCAGCTACGGCCTTGGGGATCGGAATCTCGTTGGCATCAACCGCCGAACCGGTGCGGGCCGTGATAAAACCTCCGGATTGCACAATGCGGTCAAAGGCACTGCGGTCGGTCGCTAGATCCTTAACCACAGGAAAACCGTGCGAGCGCCAGGGCTCGATCGTGATGGTATCCCCATCATGGAAGTGGCGCATGTGCAACTGGCACGAAGTCGTCGCCCGCTCTGGGCCGTGGGGGACACCGTCAATCGTCATCGAGCACATTCCACAGACACCCTCGCGACAGTCATGATCGAAGACTACCGGACCTTCCGCGTCTCCGTTCTCAATAAGCTGCTCATTCAGCGAGTCCATCATCTCCAGAAAGGAGCTATCTTCCGAAACATTTTCCAAGGGGTAGCTTCGGAAATGGCCAGGAGTGGAACCATTTTTCTGACGCCAGACTTTAAGGGTTAAGTTCATAACGGACAATGAAGTAAAAGATAATGAGCACGGAACACTGCTAGGTACAGTCAACCTCAACCTACTTGTAACTGCGAACCGCAAGTTCAACCTCTTCGTAAACTAGCGGTTCCCGGTGCAATACCGGATCTTGGTAAGGCCCCTTCGATTCCCACACCCCAACGAAGAAAAACTTATCATCATGCCGCAGTGCCTCGCCTTCGGGAGTTTGGTGCTCCACACGGAAATGGCCACCGCAAGACTCATCGCGCATCAGAGCATCGTGGCACATCAGCTCGCCAAACTCCAGGAAGTCGGCAACTCGCCCGGCGCGCTCAAGCTCGGGGTTCACCTCATCCTGCGAGCCAGGGACGCACACATTCTGCCAAAACTCCGTGCGCAACGCCTTAACGTCGCTGATCGCCTTTTCTAGACCCTCCTTGCTCCGAGCCATGCCGCAGTAATCCCAAATCAGATGACCCAGTTCCTTGTGGTAGTGGCGGGCCGACTTCTTTCCCTTGATCGCGAGAAGCTGATTGAGACGACCGGTGGCCTCCGCGTGGGCCTCCGCAAAGCCCGGCGCCGACGTATTGATCTTGCCGGCACCCGCGACACCCACCTCTCTTGCAAGGTAGTCACCCACCGTGTAAGGGAGCACGAAGTAACCGTCCGCCAAGCCCTGCATCAGTGCCGAAGCCCCCAGGCGGTTAGCGCCGTGGTCAGAGAAATTGGCCTCGCCAGCCACGAACAACCCTGGGATGTTGGACATTAAATTATAATCAACCCAAAGCCCGCCCATGGTGTAGTGAACCGCTGGGTAAATCATCATCGGATAGGTATAAGGATCGTCCCCGGTGATCCGATTATACATATCGAAGAGATTACCATAACGCTCCTTGATGACATCGGCACCGAGACGCGCAATTGAATCCTTAAAGTCGAGATAAACCCCCAAACCCGTAGCCGCCACCCCAAGGCCGGCATCGCAGACCTCCTTGGCCGAGCGGCTGGAAATGTCGCGCGGCGCCAGATTGCCGAAACTTGGGTATTTCCGCTCTAGGAAATAATCACGGTCGGACTCCGCGACATCCTTGGGATCCATTTCCCGCTTCCGCAGCTTAGCGGCGACCTCCTTGCTCTTTGGCACCCAAATCCGTCCGTCATTGCGGAGCGACTCGCTCATCAAAGTCAGCTTCGACTGATTATCGCCATGCACCGGAATGCAAGTCGGGTGAATCTGCGTGAAGCACGGGTTGGCAAAACCCGCCCCCTTGCGGTAGGCGCGAAAAGCCGCCGTCACATTGCAGCCCTGCGCGTTGGTCGAAAGGAAAAATACGTTGCCATAACCACCGGTCGCGAGAATCACGCAGTCTGCTGCCCAAGACTCCACCGCCCCCGTCACAAGATTGCGCGTCACAATCCCCTTGGCATGGCCATCACTCAAAACCAACTCCAGCATCTCGTGCCGGTTATACATCTTCACGTTTCCGAGCCCAATCTGCCGACTCATCTGCTGGTAGGCGCCCAGGAGAAGCTGTTGACCCGTTTGGCCACGAGCATAAAACGTGCGCGAAACCTGAGCCCCGCCGAAGGAGCGGTTATCCAGAAGGCCGCCGTATTCCCGTGCAAAAGGCACCCCTTGCGCCACCATCTGGTCGATGATGCCAACCGAAACCTCCGCCAACCGATAGACGTTGGCCTCGCGGCTGCGAAAGTCGCCGCCCTTGATGGTGTCATGGAAGAGTCGGTCGATGCTGTCGCCGTCGTTTTGGTAATTCTTGGCCGCGTTGATCCCGCCTTGGGCCGCAATCGAGTGAGCGCGCCGAGGACTGTCTTGATAACAAAAAACCTGCACCTGGTAACCCATCTCCGCCATGGATGCGGCTGCTGATGCTCCCGCCAAGCCGCTGCCCACGATAATCACCTTGTGCTTCCGCCGATTCGCCGGATTAACCAGTTTCAACTCAGACTTCCGATGCGTCCACTTTTGAGACATCGCGCCTGACGGGATTTTAGGGTCGAGAATCATAGCTTGGTGAAAGGAGTAGCAACGCCGGATGGGAAGCTTACCGGGTTACAGCGTTAATTTAAGATAAGCAAGAAGGACGCCAGCCGCAAGGTAGGCTGGAAAAAAATTACTTCGATTCAATGGGGGTTGAGTTCGGCAAGGTGGCGGCCAGCAGCTCCTTTTCCTCTGACGAGGAAATGACCATTGAAGAATGACCCTTCACGGGCTCGCTAAGTGCTTTATCCTCCAAGTAACCCTGCCCCACCCCGAAGAGCAGCACTGATGACGGAATGGAAGCAAAGCCGAGAAAAACCACCCATCCGTAGGCGAGTGCTGCTTGGTCGAGTCGGTACCGCCATTTCTCGTTGCGAAGACCGAGGGTCTGGAACATCGACGAAAACCCGTGGGCGAGGTGCACGCAGAGCAGGCCGGTGGCCACCACGTAAAAGAGCGACGTTCCGGCGTGCTGAAAACCCGTGGCCATCATGGCATAAACGTCAAAGAAAATAGCCGTTTTTCCATGACCTAGATCGATCATCGTTTTCCCGATACCCGAAGCGTAGGCACCTGGGCCAACGCGGATGGTAAAGTGCAGCAGGTGGAAAACGATGTAAGCGATCAGCACAACCCCGGTCAGCGGCATCAACCGGGAGGACAGTGTCGCCACCTGGGTCTTCTTGACCGCATAACCCTCAGGCCGAGCAGCCTTATTTTCCTTGTAGAGGAGGATCGCCATCGCAATGTGAACCCCCACGCACGCCAACAGAAACAGACGGATGGCGTATAAGGAAAACGGATGGAAGGGCAGACTGTGCAGGTGCAGCGCGTAGGCGTTCAAGACGTCAGCGCCCATGTAAAACTGAAGATTCCCCAGCATGTGACCCATCACGAAGAGGGCCAGCACTAAACCAGATAACGCCATCAGGTATTTCTTGATGAGCGAGGGAATGTAGATCACAGCACTGGAACGGCTCATAAGAAAAATAAAAACGCAGCATTTTCTGAATGCAACCAACTATTCACGGCTCCGACCCTTTGACCAACCGGCAAAGCGATTATCACGGATACTTATTGCTTCGATAAGGAGCGGGACATCACTCAGCGGAGGAAAAAAGGTTGCGATGCTTACCGCCTGGCCATTTCTGGCCCAGCCGATTGCGGGAGCGCTTTTTGAAGTCAAGGCACCGTCACCCATAGCGGCGTGCGGGCGTAGAGGAAACGCGGGTCGTTAAATTGACCCATCAGCGAGCTGACCCGAAAAAACTCTGACTGGATAGCCCCGAGAGCGGTGGTTCGACCGCTACCCTGGGCAGAAACCGAGGAACCTTGCGAGCCAACTGCCCCAAGCACGCCAGAGCCCAGGCCCGCCCCAGAGAGCCGATTCAGCCAGTTCACGGTCCGCGCATCGGGGCGAGCGTGCCCCGCAGTCGGCCCTCGCCCACGTCCACCCGCAGTTTGACTGCCTGCGGGAAGCCCGCTGGCCCAGCGGGCCAACTCAGCGACTGGCGGAGAGCCGCTAGAGCCTTCGAGAGCCGACAGAATCTGCTCAAGGAACTCCGGGATATGGGGCACTTGCACGATGTCGTAATCTCGTTCCCCACCGCTGCGGCGGGTCAATCCGGCACGCTCAGCGGCCAGGTCGATGGCGTCTTGGAGGCCGCCTAAACGATCCACTAAGCCCAACCGGAGGGCTTGTTGCCCTGTCCACACGCGCCCGCCAGCAATGGCTTCGACGGCCTCCGGGGTCATTTCCCGGCCCCGCGCCACCAGGTCGATGAACCGCTCGTAGGTTCCATCCACGCTTTCCTGCAGGCGGGTCAACTCACGGTCGTTCAATGGGCGAGTCACGGTGCCAAGGCCCGCGAAGGGCCCCGTCGAGACCCCGTCAAAATAGACCCCTTGCTTGGAGGCCATCTCCTTAAGGTTGAAAAACACCCCGAAAACCCCGATCGAGCCCGTCAAGGTCGTCGGCTGCGCCAGCACCGTATCGGCAGCGGTCGCCACCCAGTAGCCACCACTGGCGGCGGTCCCGCCCATTGACACGATCACCGGCACCTGCTCGGCGAGGCGAGCAATCTCGTCGCGGAGCACCTCGCTGGCAAAAGCACTCCCACCGGGGCTGTTCACGCGGATCACCACCGCCTTGACGGACTCATCGAAGCGCAAGGCCCGCAGCTCGCGGGCATACCAGTCGCCACCGACATCGTCCAACGATCCTTCCCCATCGACGATGACACCATTAAAATACACCACGGCCAGGCGCCTGCTGGCATCCGAGAAGGGCATTTTGCGCGGAAACTCTGCTGCATGATAGTCCTTTAGGCTGATTTGCGGGAAAGTTCCCGTGGTATCGTCGCGACCCACCCGGTCTTCCAAGGTCGCGATCAGATCGCCAAGGTAACCCAACCGATCCACCAAGCCCACGTTCAGGGCTTCCTCAGCTTCCATAAACCCCCTTGTTTCGGAAAGCCGCCGCACCATGATCGGGTCGAGACGGCGATGTTCGGCGTAACCACTGAGGAGATCGCCCCAGACTTCGTTCAACAGCCCTTGCAACTGCACGCGATCCTCGGGGCTCATCGAAGAACGGGTAAAGATTTCTGTAGCGCTCTTGTAATCGCCGACCTTAACCACCTGGGTGCCCACGCCAAACTTATCCAACGCTTTCGCCAGATAGGGCGAAGACGAGGCCAGCCCGGTCAGGTCGATCGTGCCAAAAGGGTTGAGCATCAAGTCGTTCGCCAAACTAAACAGGTAGAAATCCCGGAGCGAGGGTGCCTCCGCATAAGCGTAAACCGTTTTGCCTGCCGACTGGATGCGCCGAAGGGCATCGCGAACCTCGCGAAGGGCCGCCAGGTTGGAGCCTCCGCCATCGGAGAATAGCGAGCCCACCATCAAGACCCCCTCGATGCGAGCATCGCCCGCTGCTGCATCCAGAGCTGTCAGCGCATCTAAGAGATTGATGGCCGCGGCGTCCGGCCCAAACAGGGCCTCGGCCACAGCCCCAGATTCAAAAACCGGGCCCTCGGCAAAGGTCGTAGAGAGATCCACCACGAGAATAGACCGCGAGGGCACTTTCGGGCCGGAATCCGACGACCCCAAACCCACGAGGACGAGGATGCCGACCACGAAAAACGCAATCGGGATGACCGCGAGGATCCAATTGGCGACAATGTTGGCGAGAACCAGTTTACGAAAAGAAACCATGACAATGGAGGAATAATAACGGCTTGACTTCATCAACGCAACCCCTGGCAGCGGACAATCCGCCACGCGCGTTAACCTCGGAACGCCGACCGGCCGTGGAGGGTCTCGGACGATCAGCGATCCGCTCCCCGCAGGAGGTCGCGCAGTCGCTGCTTCAGCGTCCTTTCGTCGCCAGCCTCGTCACCATCGGCCAGGGTGACCGCTTCGATGGCCGCCAGCAGGCGATCTCGGCTGGCTTCGGAAAGCAATTTTCGGCTGCGGCTCGCCAAAAAGTCGTCTTCCTCCAGGGTGTGCCGCCGGACAGCCCTGACCCGTGAAATCGCCCGGTTGACGTAATCCTCCGCCGCCAAGGTGCCCGCCCAACTCATCCGGCTAATTTCGGCGTTGAAGGCTTTGTCCTCCGACAGTGATAACGACCGATCGGCATACATGGCGTAGGTCAGGAGATCGACCACGGCCTCCCGTTCGGCCTGGGTCATGCCATCAGAGGTCTCCTTTCTCCCGCTTAACCAACCAAGCCAATTCCTCATACAACGGTATTGAAGGCGGTTCCGTCGACTCTTGGCAACAGGAATGTCCTCGCTGAAGGCATCGGCCAAGGGTTCGGCAGCGCAGCTCGATGATTCCCGAAGTCAACTGCGTGCTTGCCCAAGCCCAGATTCCGTGTTCCATTCCAGCCGCCTTCGAGTCTTAACTCAGCGTTTTTACACCCCACCCAGTCCAAGATTAGCTTTAGTCTAACCCCGCCTTTGCCAACAACTTACCCCTGCCTTTGCAGCAACTTACCCCTGCTTTTGCCAACAACGCCCGAAGTGTTAATGGTGGGAACCTCCCAATAATAACCCTGACAAAATCGCAGAAAATGAAAACTCAGCCAGCAGCAACCCCCTACCCGTCGGCCACCGTCCTGTTCGGTCTCGCGGTTCGCGAACGTGGGCCCAGCGGCAAGTGGCGTCTGCGATTCCTCTTCGGGCGGATTTTTGCGCTGATTTTTGCCATCGCAGTGGTCGGCTACCTCGCAGTGGCCGGGGTCGCCTACGCCTATTTTCAGAGTAAGGGCTACCGAGAAACCACTTACGTGGACGCCCTGATGCTGCCACTCAACTTTGAGCAGAACCGCAAAGCGCGTTCGGAGCACCATTTTAAGGCGGCCCAGGCGGCCCTGGAGCGCCAGGATATTTCGGCTGCCTATATTGGATTGCGAACCGCCGTGCGGCTAGACGAGGGACACCTCGATGCTCGGTTAATTTTGGCACAGTTCCAACAGGCCTTCGGTGAGCTGGCCTTGGCCAGGGAAACCCTGGCCGATGGCCTGATTTATGGTCAAGATCGTCTCGATTACGTCCGGGCGTTCATCCAAATCCAGCTCGCCGCTCAGGAGGACCAACTCGTGATCGACACCGCGTCGGAATTGCTTCCGAAGTCGAACGATCCGGATATTAAAAACCTGTTGGCTTTTGCCTCTGCTCAAGCGCATTTTTTCCGCGGTCAATACGACGAAGCAGAGTCGTTACTCCTGGAATATGGCTTGGCGGACAACCCCGGTGGGATTTTGCTCATCGCGAGGGTAAACTGGAATCGAGGTGCGACCGATTTGGCCATTGAGCAATTGAAAGCGGCTTTAGCCAAAAATCCCACGGCTGACCAGCTCTACGAGGCTTTATCCGCCTATCACCAGGAAATGGGCGATCTGGAAACCGCCCGCACCTACGCCGTGTTGCGCAACATGAATGCGCCGCTCAGCGTGGGGCCTCGGATCGGACTCCTGCGGATCATACATGAGCTCGGCGAGAAGGAACAGGCCCAACGACAAGCCTCGGACATCCTGCGACAGTTTCGCAAGGACGAAAGGGCACTGATGGATCTCGGTAATTTCGCGACCAACAACGGCGATACCTCGTTAATGCGGCGCATCTATCAGACCGCACTGGAAGAGGGTTTTAACATCGCCCCCTTTGCGCTGCTCGTGATTGAATGTCGGATCGCCGCCGGGGACTTTGCCGGGGCGTCGCAATTTTGCCAGCAGCTCGATGAAGAATCCCCGGACTGGCTGGAAAATCAGCGCGGCACCTTCAACAGCCTGCGGGCCGTGGCCTACTATGGCCTCGGCAATGAGCAACTGGCCACGCTGCATCTGAACCGTTTTCTCGAGAGCAATCAGCGGAGCCAAGCGCACACCGCGATCGCCCGGCGTTTCGAAGACCTCGGCGGTTGGCTGATGGCGCGTCGCGTCTTGCAACGGGCCTATCAGCAGAACCCGAATAACCAGAATGCCTTGACGCAGTTGATCGCCTTGGAGCTTCGGTTGGGGAACTCTGCGGAGGTTAGTGCCTACCTGGCCCGCTTGCTGAAAATGCGGAGGCCCTCGGAAGCGGTGCTCCGGGATGCCTACCAGCGGCTGGGCAGCGATCAGTTTATTTTCACGCCCAACCGGGAAGCCATTTTGCTCGAAATGCGTTCCCTGTTGCGGGCCGGAGGGCAGCCGAGCTGACCTCTGCTTTCGCCTGAAAGGGTGCGCTCCCCGTCCATCGAAAAAATCGATCCGGGCACTGAGACGATTCTGGACTTTCAACGATGATGGTCACCTTCGCCGAGTCTCACTGGCTTTGGCTGATCCCATTGTTCGCGCTTGGGTGCTTGGGAATCGCTTGGCAGGCCAGCCACCAGCGTAAAAAGTCTCTGGCCGCGCTGTCAGGGGGCCGAGATGGCTACCGACCCTCAGACGGAGCTTTAGAACGGGCCCGGCACCGCAATTCACTTTACCGACGACCACCTGCGGGGTCTTGGCTAAGGGAGCTGGGCCTGCTGCCG
Organism: Opitutales bacterium; assembly: GCA_036788355.1. Classification (GTDB taxonomy): domain Bacteria; phylum Verrucomicrobiota; class Verrucomicrobiia; order Opitutales; family Cerasicoccaceae; genus DAIQNO01. Next base: position 24,414 of record DAIQNO010000001.1, read on the forward strand.
TGGGTTCTCTGCCTGCTGGCCGTGGCGTTGGCCCGTCCACAGCTAGGCTTTGAGGAGCGACAGGTGCGCTTTACTGGGCTGGACATCGTGGTGGCCGTCGATGTTTCGCGGAGCATGATGGCCCAGGATCTCTCTCCGAGCCGCCTAAAGCGGGCGCAGCTAGCGCTGGAAATTTTCGCTGAGCAACGAGCAGGCGATCGCCTGGGTCTGATTGCCTTCACCGGCCAAGCTTTCCTGCAATGCCCCCCGACGCTGGATCGTGGGGCCTTCCGGGAGAGCTTGCGTGCCCTGGAGCCCGGAATGGTTCCGGGTGGCGGCACAAACTTGCTGGCCGCGTTGCAAGAGGCGACGTCCGCGCTGCCGGGCGACCTGCCGCAGCGCGCCGTGGTGATCCTGACCGATGGGGAAGACACGCGCACGGAACAGGCCGTCCTGGCGCGCTTTGGGGCGGAGTCTGGGCTGGCCATTTTCACCGTCGGGGTGGGAACCGCCGCCGGAAGCCTGATCCCGGATGGCCGTGGGGATGTGGTGAGGGACGCCACCGGCCAGCCGGTAGTGAGTCGCCTCAACTCGGGTGTTCTAGTGGAGCTGGCTTCGGCGACGGGAGGGCTTTTCGCGCCTCTAGGGGTCAATGGCGAGGGCCTGGAGCGGATCGGTGCCGCGCTCAACCGTCTGCAAGGGAAAACGGAGGAGGCCCTCAACCAGCGGACGCCGAGGGAGCATTTCGCGTGGCCGCTGGCCTTGGCCGCACTGCTGTTACTCGCGGAGGGCCTCTTCGCCCCGCCTTTTCGGCGGCACCCCGCGAGCCTTCCCGACGGACCGGAGTCGCCACCCGCCACCCCGCGCAAGCGTGAAGACGGCTCCAATCTCGCCGCGAGTCTCCTCGGCGTGCTAGCAGTCACTCT
>DAIQNO010000001.1:25328-33389 GCA_036788355.1 Opitutales bacterium
GTCCGGCAGCTTGGCCGACCGCAACCCCCAGGGCTCCAGCCCAGCCCCTGCAGAACCGCCGTCGCCCGCCGAGATCGCGTTTCCTCCCGAGTTGACACCTCACCTGGAGGCCGCAGCCGCGCAACCCCTCAACGCCCGAGCACATTTCAACTTGGGGACGGCTAAGCTGACCACCAACGACCCTCAAGTTTGGGCCACGGCAGCATCCGACTTCCGCCGGGCCATCGAATTGGGCGACCGTCGGCTACAGTCAAGGGCACTGTTTAACCTGGGAATCCTGCGCAGCCAGCTGGCCCTCTTGACCGACCCAGAACGGAACGTGGAAGCGGGTAGACTGGTGACGCTGGACCCAAAACTGGCGGAAGCGGAGGCCGTTCGGCTGCAGGGCGAGAGGATTTATGAGGCGGCCACCGAAGAGATCCCGGAACTGTTACGCGCCGCATCTCCGCCGAGCCTCGAGGCCATCAAGTCCGCCCTGGCTGCGGTTTCTTCGCTGGCGATGGACTTAGGAGCGCAGTCCGAAATGCTCCAGCGGCAACGCCAGTCCGCCATCGAGCAACGGGCCGCCTGGGAGGAGGTGGCGGAAGCTTTTTCGAGCAGTGCCTACCTCGACCCGCAGCAGGCGACCAAGGCTTCCGAAAATCGCCGGTGGGCCGCAGAACAGCTCGATAAGCTCCCCGGAGTCGCCGAGCTAAACGCCGCCGCTGCCGCGCTGAGTCAGGCAGGGATTTTAGTCGAGCAGCTAAGCGATCTCGCCGAGCGTCTGCGGGAGTTGTTACCCCCCGAAGAACGACCGGAAAACGCTTCAGAACGAGGTGAGGGCTCCGAGGAGCAGCCGGATGAGGGCTCAAGTGAAGGCGAAAATGACGGAGACCGGGCGGGCGACCAGGCCCAACAGGACGCCGCTGAACGTGGTGAAAACGGCCCAGGCAGACAAGAACGCAGTTCCGACCCTGCCGACCATGGCGATGATGGGGATCCTTCACAAGGGTCAGCGGGTGAACGGGAGGGCGAGTCCGACCGACCATCGGCTTCCGATAGCTCTGGGCAAGAGGACGCTGCCGCTGACGGCGCGACTCAATCAGACAACGAAACAGCGGAAGATCGCGGCACCTCAGAATCCGAGGACGGCGACAGTCCCGAAGACGACTCCCGCGACCGCCCGTCAAGCTCAGGAGACAGCGAAGACCCAGCCGCAGGAGCCGACTCCACGGCGGAGGATGCCGGGGCCGCTGGCGCGGGGGCGGAACGGGCGACCGGGATGACGATCACCGAGGCCGAGGGTCTGCTCGATGAGTGGGAGCGTCGCGGCGTCCGCCTCCTGCCGATGCGCCCGACCCAGGGCGAGAATGCCCCGCCAGGAGCACCCGAGGCCGACTGGTAGCGGGCGTGAGGCGGGGAGCCCCGTTAACTCGCAGCGCTGTGGCAGTCTTGCTGAGGAACCTTCGGGATGCGGTGGATTCACGAAAGGGGCATCACTTTTCTGCGCGATCCCAAGAAACCAAGTTGCCGAACAGTCTGTCATCTTGAGGGTATCCTCGTGACCCTCGACTTCAGTTTATTTAGGATCGTCCCTTGGCAACGCACTCCCGGTATCATGATATTTTCTCAGAAAATCGTCCATGACGTCACTTTCCGCCGATCGGCGGCTTCCGTCGTGTTGGGTCTGGTGCTGGTGCTGCTGAGTGGCGGCCTGCTTTCGCTTGGCACGGCCCAGACGCGCCAGCCGCTGGCACCCGGTGGACCGGGGATCGCGACACCCGCTGCCGCGCCAGGATGGATGACCAGGGCGGATTTTGAGCCAACAGAGGTGGTTCTCGGCCAAACTGCGACCTACCTGGTAGAAGTCTCGACGTCGGAGGCGACGGGCTCGACCAGCCCGCCGCGTTTTTCCTTGGACGCCGGGGCGATTTCCTGGCCGGACGGTCTGCGCCCGGTTCAGTCAGTGCAGCGGCAGCTCACCTCGATCACCAACGGGCGGATCTCCAGTTCTCAGGTGCGGGGTTTCCTCGTTCAGGTAACTCGCCCCGGCACTTACACGGTGCCGAGCTGGACGCTCGATCTCGGAGGGCAACGCGGGGTCGTCCCCGAGGCGACCTTGACCGTGACCGCAGCACCGAGCGGCTCTACCAGAGAACCGGAGGTGCAGTTTTCCGTGGAGCGTCCCCGACCCTACGCTTACGTGGGGGAGCGGGTGCCGGTGCAGCTTCATCTCGACTACCAGCCGAACTCCCGGCCAACCCTCATCCGCGCTCCACAGACCTCATCGACGGACTTTACCGTTTCTCAGTTGTCTGACCACACCGAGGCCACGTTGCCGAGCGTCAACGGCAAGGCCTGGCAGCGGGCCACCTGGCGGGCGGCGGTGACGCCGATTTCCGCTGGCACCTATCCGCTAGACTTCGAGATGGTGGTACAGATTTCGCTGAATCTCGGCTCGTCGAACCAGCGGCGCCGGATTCAGGATCCTTTCGGATCATCCCTTTTCGGCGGATTTTGGCAGGATCGCCAAAACGTCAACCTCTTTAGCGAGTCGCCCGCGTGGGAGGTCCGGCCGCTGCCCGCACGCGGAAAGCCGTCCGCCTTTTCTGGGGCCATCGGCCAATTCGAGATCCTGGCCGGCGTCAGTCAGCCGACGGCAGCGGTCGGAGAGCCTATAACCCTGCAACTGGCAATCACGGGCACCGGGAACTTCAGCCGGATACGGCCTCCTGAAGTGCCCAGCAACGGGGAATGGCGGGTCTTTCCGCCAGCGAGCCAATGGCAGCCTGCCGACGTCCTGGAAATCGAGGGAATGCTGAGGTTTGACTACACCGTCATTCCGCAGGAAGCGGGCGAACTTCGACTGCCGGGGGTGAAGTTTACGAGCTTCGACCCGGATTCAGGGCTCTACCGCGAGGTTGACCTCGACCCTGGCACCGTGGTCGTCTGGCCGGCCCTCGCCGGCACCGCGCAGGTTCCTGAAAAATCGGGCCACGATGCCGCCGCAATGACCTCCGAAAGCACTGCCCCACCCTCCAACCATCTCCTTGACCGGCTGCAGCGGCAGCCGGGGGCCACCCTGTCCCAACTCAAGCCCGTGACCAAAAGCGTGATTTTCTGGATACCGCCTGGGCTGGCGATGCTGCTGGCTGGCGTCGTCGTGGCCCGAGAACAGCGGAAACGGGCGGACGAGGCCGACCCGAGTCGGCAATGGCGACAACACTGCCTGGAGGAGAGCCGCAGGAGGCTCCGGGAGGCCGCAGCTCAGCCCGCTGGGTCGTCGATCAATCAGGTGGGGCTCCTCGCCGAGGCACTGCGTTGGTTAGCGGCCCAGAACTCGCCCGAGATCACAGATCCGTCAACGCTCACCGCTGAGGAGGTCGGCCAGCGGCTATCGGAGGCCCCGTGGCCTGCGGAAACGCTCTCCCTAGCGCGCCGCCTGTTGCGGGAGGCTGAAGCATTGCGTTACGGCAAGAAAACGGCGGCGGAGACAACTTCCGAAGACCTTCAGACCCTTTTCACGATTCCTGAGTGGCAACCCAAAACAAGCTGGTGGCGGACCGCCTGGGGATCGGTGGAGACGGCTGCCAGGCGGGGCTTTCAGGCACTGCAAGGGTCCCGCTCCGCTACGGTAGTCGGCCTCGTCGCCGCCACGTTGACCGTAGCTGCATTTTTCACCGCCGCCCCAACCGTGGGAGCCATCCCGACAGTGGGAGCCATCCCAACAGTGGGAGCCATCCCGACCACGATCGAGGCGGCCCGCCCGACCGCCGTTTTCGCAACGGCCACACCGATCCCCGGCAGCGAAGCCGTCTCTTTTGAAGCTGCCCTGGCCCTGGTAGCAGCAGGCGAAGCGGTCGCGGCACGGGAAGCCTTTCAGAACCTCGCGGAGCAAAGCCCATCGCTGGGCGCTTACCTAAACACGGCAATCTTGGCAGAGCAGGCCTCGGAAACGGGGTTGGCTTCGGTGGCCTACCATCGGGCCTGGCTGCTCGACCCCCGCCATCCAGTGGCCCGCCAAGGCAGCGGCCTGGAAAAGCCGTCCTGGGGAAACGCGAGCTTCTTTCAGGACTGGTGGACTTGGCTTAGCCTGCGGGAATGGGCGGGCATGGCGTCAGCCGCAGGCATCGCGGTGCTGGGGCTATCAACAGGCTTTTACCTCCGGCGCGTGCCCCCCGGCTTCAGGCCAGTCGCCTGGCTGACAGCAATCCTCTGCACCATCGCCATTCTCGGCAGTGCCCACCACCAAGTAACGCTCGACTGGCAGATCGTCACCACGCCGGGGGTGCCCCTACTGCCCGCTCCCGTGTCACCGTTGGCCCTCGGAGGTGCCACCCCCGGCCCAACCGACCCAACCGACCGGGTAAACCCCGCGGAAACCTCGGAAAACCCCGGTGAGCGATCGGCTTTCGGCGCCACAGGCCCGGGAGTCTTGCCCCTCGGCTTACGGGTTACCTTGCAAGAACGCTTCCGCGACTTTGGGAAGGTCCAGACGCCGGACGGCCTCGTGGGTTGGGTGCCGATCGACGCCCTCACCCCAGTCTGGCCAAGGTAGCCTGCGGCGAAATTGACGAGCATCGGAGAACAGCCCCGCCGGGCCAAGCGGGTCTGGTGGTGGGCTACTGCGATGGTCAACGAGACAGAGACTGGCTAACAGCGGAACCGCCCGCCCACACTCGCAGCCTCGACCACCATCTCGGGGAGTCCTGGAGCAGATTGGGAGGCCAGTCGCCTCGAACTGACCAATGGGTCGCGCCGCAGCCCCTGGCGGGGCTCGATTATTCAAAGCCGAAGAGGATCTGGAGGTCGCTACGGAGCACCCGCCCGATCTGTAGGTCTCCGTTGCGGCGAAACTCAATGGTGTCTCGGCAGGCGCCCTCAAAAACGGTCTGATCCGCGTAAAGCACGGCCACGTCGCCAAGGTTGGCCGGGGGAACCTCTGCGGCGGTGCGGGGAATCCACCGAATCGGCAGCCCATACCAGGTAAAGTCGATTTCCCAGGCTACGAGGCGAGAAAACGCGAATCGCGCCTCCAGTTGCCTCCAGAGTGCCTCCCGGGAGACGCCTGCCGACTGGAGCAGCCGGTGAGTGGCATCCGCCGAATCAGCGAGCTCAAAGAGGGCAGACCCTTCACCTTGGCGTTCTTCGCCGCTCAAGCCGGTCAGCTCGTGGAGGGGGTCTTGGTGGTCTCTGGCGAGGCTGACCAGGGCCGGGTAGCGCCGCACAAAGTCGGGCACCCGGTTGGTGGCAACGCGGAGCGTAAAGGCCACCGGCAGGCTCTGAAGGTAGTCGCGTGCGGTGGTGAGCTGCCCGGCGCGGGCGGCGTGGAAAAACGGCAGAGGATCGAACCCGGTCAGGTTCACGCCGTTATGCAGCCCAAAGTGATTCGGCGAGCCGAGGTTCTGGCGATCGAACCAGCTCTGAAAGGCGTCTGATTTACGCAGGCCGACCTCAAAGTGCAGGTGCGCCCGCGAGGTCGGGATGCTGTAGCTGGCTGAGCGGCCCATCACCCCGAGAGGCTGGCCTGCGGAGACCATGTCACCCGCAGCGAGGCCGTTGGCGATGGACGCCAGGTGCGCGTAGAGGGAGTAGATGGCCACGTCGAGCCCTTCATGCTCGATCACGACGTACCGTCCGTATCCACTTTGCCCAGCGATGGCGTTGACCCCTAAAACCCGCCCCGGCAGGATCGCCACCACAGTGTCGGTGGCCTCGCCCTGGCGCGTCCGCGGTGCCACCGGGCCGATGTCGATGCCCTCATGGAAGCGGGTGCCTCCGTTGCGAGTGCAGCCAAAAAGGGCACTCTCCAACCGGCCGGAAGCGGTCGCCTGCGCCCATTCCGCTGGGTCCACCACACCCGTCTCCCACCGAGCATCCACCACCGGCCAAAAAACTGTCGGAAACTTGCGCCCCCGGGCGGCCGTCGAAGGGATGCCCTCCGCTGCCACCGCCTGGCCGACGCCGCTAAGCCCGATACCGAGAAAAAGCCCCAGGGCGAGCCCGGTGCACCCCAGTCGGCTGCGGCGGTCGCCGAGGGACGATACGGGGAACCGGCACCAGGGAAAGCGACCGACGCTGTTGACCCTCCGAGTCCAGCACCAAAACTGCCGGGTGGAAGCGATGGTTGGCATGGTCATCAACGGGCTAGCGGGCGAGGGGAGAAGCTGCATCATCACCGCAACATGGAGCGTTTTGCGGCGATCTCGCGCACCTTGACCGCATTTTCCTGGAGGGCAACGGCCAGGGCTTCGAGTTCCTCTCCATCGACCTCGACGAAGGTGAAGAAAACGCCGTCCTCGATGGTGCCATCCAGCACCCGCACGCCTACGGGAACGCTGTTGATGGTTGTCACAATGGCCCGTCCACGCTGGCTCACCGACAGGCGGTAAAGTTCTCGGCGCCCCTCGTCGTCCAATACAAAGCGCAAGGCTACGCGTCCGCTCGCGACCCGGGCGCGATCCACCTGGACGATCATCCGCTCCAGCAGCACTGGCTGCCGGTAAACGGCGTAACTCAGGCCGCTTCGGGGCAGAGTCACCGGGAACGTCATCCGCTCGCCCACGCCTTCGGTCGGGGCTTCCAGATACATCCGCACCAGCATCACCTCCTCCTGACGCCCGCAGCCGGCGAGGCAGAAGATGCTTACCCCGAGAGCCACCATCCACACCACGCCCGGCATCGCCACCAAGAAAGCGCCCACAGGGCAATGGCTCGTTGTGCGGAGCGACACACTGCCAAAAAAGGCACCGGCACAGCGGCGGAATCCTAGGGGTAAGGTCAGGCTAAGCATGGCGGTGATCGAGGGAAAATTTTACAACTTTTTTCTGGCGGCCTAGGCTGGCGATTAAGGCGCGATGCTGGACGCCGATTCCCGTCGGATTTCGACTAACCGAGACCGCACGGCCACCGCACGAGGATGATCGGGGGCTAGTCGGAGAAAGTCCTCGTAAAGAGCCTCGGCCTCCGGGCTGCCAGTCCGCAGTTGGTCGAAAGCCTCGGCCAGTGAAAGCGTCAGGGTCTCATCCGAAGGAAATCGCCGCCGAGCCTCGAAAAGCTCGACCAGCACGGTGTGACTCGGGCGCGTCTGCTCCAAAATACGCAGCAGGTGGACGGTATAGCGGGCCCGCTCTGGAACCCCTTCCCGGCGACTGGCCTCCTGATGCAATCGGACGGCTTCTCGGGCCATCACCTCGGCGTCTTGGAGGCTCCCCCGAGCAGTATCGGCCCGCGACGCGCCGTAAGCGTAAGAAGCCTGCGCGGCATCGAGGGACAACGCCTGACGGTAAAGTCGTGCCGCAGGCGCAAAATCACCGCCCTCGAACGACGCAAGGGCCTCCACCGCAAACTTGCGGGCCCGGAGCTGGGTGCTATCGGGGGCCGCGCTCGACTCGTCGGGGGCACTCGGGACCGGATCAGAACTGGCGGTGGTGACCCCGGAATCTTCGATCTCGGGCGACTCTGGAGTAGCTACGACTTCTTGGCTGCCCGAAGCTGCAGGCGCGGGCGACACCGTGGGCTCGGTTTCCGGAAACGGACGACCGTTAACTAAAATCGTGCCCCTTTCCGCCGTCCTTGGCGGGGTAATCACCACGAAACGCGGCGGTTCCTCAGGGGTCTCCCCGCGGCCAGCCGGCTCCGACGCCGAGGCCAGCGTGGTGGCCGCTTCCTCGGTAGAGGGGCGGGGCTCCAAGGGCGGCGGAGCATCGGCAGCCGCAACCGGTGGCTCCGTTGCCGCCGTCAGGGACGCCGCTTGGCTCTCGGCCACCTGGCGTGCCCGCCAAGCATCTAGGGCTGCCTCCAGCGTCGGTTGGCGGGCCACCAGATCGCTCCTGGCCAGCACTTGGGGAAATTGCTCACGCAGGGCCGTCAAGGCCGCGTAGGCCGGTTCCCAGGCACGCTGCCGAAGGTGAACCTCCAGCAGGCCGAGATAGGCCGTGGCGGTCGCGTCGGCCTCCTCTGAAGACACTACCGCCCCGCCCTCGCGCTGTGAGGAACCCGCAACTTGCGACGGGGCCCGCTCCAGCGAGACCCGAAAGTAGTCCGCCGCAGACTCCAGGGCACCCGCTTCCAGGGCCCGCT
>DAIQNO010000002.1:0-12503 GCA_036788355.1 Opitutales bacterium
GAAATGGGGGTGCCGGATCGACGGAGCCGGGATACGGGCGGGAGATCGGGAATGAGCTTCGGCCAAAGCCGATGGCACTTAATCAACGATCGGCGCGGGCAGCACGGTGGGGCCAGGGACACGCTGCCAGTAGAGGCCGTCCTCTGAACTCGGCCCGCCGGGGCCGAGGCGTAGCCGCAGACGCCCCCCAACGAGGTCTGGGAAGCTGGCACCGCAAAAATCCGGCTGGATCGGCACCCGACGGCTGGGGCGGTCGGCCAGGGCGGCCAACCAGACCCGAGCTGGTCGTCCGTGGCTAAAAACCTCACCGAGAGCGGCTCGCACCGTCCGCCCGGACTCAATCACATCCTCAACGAGGACGATCTGGGTGCCCTCCACGGGCATCGGGAGGTCGGTCTCGTATTTCACCAAGGGAATCGGTCGCTCGGCAATATCGTCGCGGTGAAACAGCGGATTGAGGGTTCCCAAGACCACGCGTGAAGTGGGCCGGGACTCCTCCAGCAATGGCACGAGGCGACCGGCCAAGGGCACTCCGCCGTTGGCCACGCCCAGCACCATGATCGGGTCGCCCAGCGGCAAAGTCGCCGCCATTTCGCCAGCCAGTGCCCGCAGCACGGCCTCGATTTTAGCCGCATCCCATAATAACTCCTCACTCACTGACTAAGGGGCTTAAAGGCCGGGAAACGTCTTGGCAACTGGAAGATGAGCGGTGCGGGAATGGAGCTCCGGTTTCCAAGAGAAAGCCGCCGTCGTGTTCTTGACGGCCCTCGTCCAAAACTTCGCGCTTTATCCGGCTGGCACGATAGAAAAGCGGAGCTTGGCGAAAAATTGGTGAACTTTTATACTTGATTCCGCGATTACCGTGGGCGATCCTGTCACCGCGGAGTGAGAATCGGCCTTGCCAGATCGGTTCTTGTAATCTAACTTCACTTTTTCCTTCCTTACTGTCGTCCCCCTTAAATCCCCGTCGATGAACACTGAACTCCTCAACCCTCCTTTGCCCAAAGCGACCACGTCCGAGCCGATGCGTGGCGCGGATGTCGTGGTTACGTGCTTAGAGCGTGAGGGCGTGGAAGTCGTCTTCGCCTACCCTGGTGGTGCTTCCATGGAGTTGCACCAAGCTTTGACGCGGGCCAAGAAGCTGCGGACAATTTTACCGCGTTTTGAGCAGGGTGGGGGCTTCATGGCCCACGGCTATGCACGGGCGACCGGGAAAGTCGGCGTGTGCATGGCCACCAGTGGCCCTGGCGCGACGAATCTGGTGACCTGCATCGCCGACGCCTTCATGGACTCTATTCCGCTGGTCGCCATCACCGGCCAGGTCTTCCAGGAGTTCATCGGCAAGGGTGCCTTCCAGGAGACGGACTTTTTCGGCATGACGTTGCCGATCGTGAAGCACAGCTACCTCGTGCTGAAGGCTGAAGACCTCCCGCGGGTCATTAAAGAGGCTTTTCACATCGCGGTAACGGGCCGTCCGGGCCCCGTCGTCATCGACATTCCGAAAGACGTGCAACAGAAATTCTTCGTCCCGGAGTTCCCTGAAAAGGTGGAGCTGGCGGGCTACGGAGAGCCACCGAAGGCGACCGATTCTGAGCTGGAGGCCGTTCTCCAGCTGATCGAGAAGGCAGAGCGTCCCGTGATCTATAGCGGTGGCGGGATCTTGTCGGCCCACGCCTCGTCCGAACTTCGGGCTTTCGCCGAGTTAACTGGATTGCCCGTGGCCAGCACCTTGATGGGCCTCGGAGCGTTTCCGGCCACCCACCCGCAGAGCCTCTACTGGTTCGGGATGCACGGCACCGTCGCGGGGAACTGGGCGGTCTGCGAGAGCGACCTCCTGGTGACGATCGGCGCGCGTTTTGACGACCGGATCACTGGCACGATCTCAAAGTTCGCCCCGGGGGCGACGGTCGTCCATTTCGACATCGATCGCAGTGAGCATCATAAAAATAAGCACGCGCACCTGCCGATTCACTCCGAAGCGCGCTATGCCTTGCAGCGGCTGATCGAACTGGCGAGTCGGGAGACCTTTACCAAGCCCGACTTGACCGCCTGGTATGCCCGGATCAACGGCTGGAAGGCCCAGCATCCTTTCCCGTTCAGCTATAAGCCCAACCGCCACATCATCCCGCAGGAGGCCATCCAGGTGCTCTTTGAGGAGACTAAGGGGCAGGCGATCATCACCACCGGGGTCGGCCAGCACCAGATGTGGGCGCCCCAGTATTACCATTTCGACGAGCCGCGCACCTTCATCAGCTCGTTGGGGCTTGGAACGATGGGCTTTGGCCTTCCGGCGGCCATCGGTGCCCAGGTAGCCTTTCCGGACAAGTTGGTGGTCAACATCGACGGCGACGGCTGTTTCCTGATGAACGTGCAGGAGCTGGCGACGGCGGTGATCGAAAAAATCCCTGCCAAGACCATGCTGCTGAACAACCAGCACCTCGGCATGGTGGTGCAGTGGGAGGACCGTTTTTATGAGGGCACCCGCGGGCATACCATCCTCTGCGACCCGCAGAACATCGGTGGCCCGGAGAACCTGGAGGGCCTTTATCCGGACTTCGTCACCCTGGCGGCAGGCTTTAAGTGCCCAGGACGCCGCGTGTGGCGTCGGGAGGATCTCCGTGATGCGATCCGCGAAATGATCGACACCCCAGGCCCCTTCGTGCTGGAAGTCGTCGTGCCCTACACCGAGCACGTTCTGCCGTTCATCCCGCAAAAGAAGTCAGCGATGGAGATTCTGACGGAATAACGATGGTGCAACCGGTTTCCCTGACTACCGAGGGCTCTCTCGGACCACGGTTTTGGGTCGCGCTCGGGGTTGTCGCGGTGATCCGCTGGGTTTACCTGGCGGCGGTGGGTCTCGACCTTTCCCCGGACGAGGCTTATTACTGGAACTGGTCGCAGCACCTGGATTTCGGCTATTTTTCCAAGCCGCCCGGCATTGCGTGGCTGAACGCCGCTTCGACCGGTCTGCTGGGTGTTTCGACGTGGGCGGTGCGGTTTCCGGCGGTGCTGTTGGGCACCGGCACGCTGGCCCTACTATGCCTGACGGCGCGGGACCTCTACGGACCTCGGGCCGCCTGGGTAGCGCTGGGGCTGCTCTTGGCGACCCCGGCCAACGTGGCGATGAACTTCGTGATGACCATCGACAGCCCGTTGGCTTTCGGCTGGGCCTTGGCGCTCTGGGCCATCACCTCGATCATGGTGGCTGGGTGCCCCCGCAGGGAGGTTCCCTGGCGTTGGGCCTGGGCCGGGTTGGGCGTCGTTGTCGCGGTGCTCAGTAAGCAGATGGGGGTCTTTTTAGTGATTCTTCCGATCCTGGGATGGTGGGCCTTGAGGCATCGACCGGAAAACTTCTGGCGCGGCTGGCCGGCACTGCTCCTCGCGGCAGGGATCGGGGCGGCGCCGCTGTTGGCTTGGAATGCCGCCCACCAAGGGGTGACCTTCAGCCACACCCAGGAGCACTTTGCGGCCCCGCGCTGGTCGCCAGCGGAGATTCTGAACACCCTGCCGGAGTTTCTGGCGACGCAGGCGGGGCTACTCAACCCGGTGCTCTTTCTGGTGATGGCGTCGATCCTCTGGGCAGGATTGCGGCACTTTCGGAGCCTGGGAGATCGAGAGCGCTGGCTGCTGGTCTGGGGAGGGCTTCCGCTGCTGGTTTTCGTGTTGCTGGCGTGCCGCCAGCGGGTGCTGCCCAACTGGCCGCTGGTCTTTTACCTGCCGATGCTGGTGTTGCTTGGGGGCTTTTTCGCCGGGCAGATTCCTCGGTGGGAGGCGTGGCGGTTGCGGCGTTGGCTGCCGGTGACGCTGTGGACGGGAGCGGTGCTGGCCGGTTTATTGATGCTGCTGCCCCCGGTGCTGCCGGCCCTCGGCCTCGGGGGTGGGCGGCTCGATGGCGCGCACCGGATGCGCGGTTGGCGGGCCTTGGCGGAGGCCGTCGGGCCGTTCTCCGAGGCGTTCCCCGCTCTGCCGAGCCGAGCCGACCTCACTGCCGCCGAACTGCGGGCGTCTGACCGCACCGGGGTTATCACGCAGGTAAACCTGGCCTCTCCCTCGGCACCGAGCCGGTCGGCCTCTCTCGAAACGGGCGACGTTCTCAAAGCCGACGCCGAAGATCGGGTTCTGACCGACGATGATGCGATCTCGGACATCCCGCAGGAAGCCCGAGATGGCGACCGCTTCCGGGCAACGCCTGCGATCATCGCCTACGCGACGCGGTATCCGGTGGACGCGCTGACGTTCTACCTCCCCGATCATCCTCGGGTCTATCGCTGGAGCACGCGCGGGGTGCAGACCCAGCACGAGCTGTGGCCCGGCCCCACGGCGTTCTTGGGCCAGGACGTGCTGGTACTCAGCGAGGTCAACCTTGACCCGCCAGAAACAGATACCGCCAAGAAGTCCCCCTTGCGCCCTTGGGATCTCGCCCAACCCACCCAGATCGCCGCCTTTCGCGAGAGTTTTGACGACCTGCACCCGCTCGGGGAAGTAACGGTGCAGGTGGGGCCGACGCGAGATCGGCGTTACTGGCTCTATCGCGGGGAAAACCTGCGTTCCTGGGAATCCCCGGGCGTGAAATAACGGCGATTTCCGGAGAGCACTTTTGGCGCGGCTACCCCAAAAAAGTCCTTAGGAGGAGCTCCGTGTCTCGCGAGGGTAGGAGGAAGGAATCGTGGCCGGAGGACATGGTGACGAGGGCGTAGGAGGCCGGTTTTCCGGCGCGGAGCAGGGCGTGAACGAGGGCCTTGTTTTGGGCGGGCGGAAAGAGCCAGTCACTGCTGTAAGCGATGACCAGAGTGCGGGCTTGCACGCCGCGAAAAGCGTCCTCGAGCGAGGCGTGCCCGCGGGTCAGGTCGAAAAGGTCGAGGGCTTTGGTGAGGTAGAGATAGGAGTTGGCATCGAAGCGATGGACAAAGCTGCGGCCCTGGTGGCGGAGGTAGCTTTCAATCTGAAACTCGACATCGAAAAGCTGGCGGGGCTTCACTGAAAGCACCTCTGGCGAGGCTGGGCGTGGCGAGGTGGCGGCTGACTCCACAGCAGTGCCAAGGTCGGGTGATGGCTCAGAGGCGTCGTTGACAGGGCGGTCCGCGCCCTGCGCGGTGCTCTCGGCGGCTCCGCCCTGCGGGTCGCGTTCTGCGCGGCGTTGTCGTCCGAACTTAGCCTCGAGGCCCGAGTCCGAGAGGTAGGTGATGTGGGCCATCATCCGGGCGACCGCGAGGCCGACCGCCGGGCCGCCTCCGGGGGCATAGTGGCCGTTTTCCCAGCCGGGATCCTGGCAGATGGCCGTCCGACCGACCTCGTTGAAGGCGATGGCTTGGGCGTTTTGGCGGGCCGTGCTGGCCAACGGGATCGCCGTGGCAACTTGGTCGGGGAAATCGACCATCCACTGGAGCACCTGCATCCCGCCCATCGACCCGCCGATCACGGCGGCCAGGCGGTACACGCCGAGGTGGGCCACCAGCCGTTGCTGGGCGCGCACCATGTCTCCGATGGTGATAAGCGGAAAGTCCAGGCCGTAGCGGTGCCCCGTGGCAGGGTTGAGGCTGGTCGGCCCGGTAGAGCCACTGCAACCACCCAGGCAGTTGGCGCAGAGCACTGCGAAACGGCTGGTATCCAGCGGTTTACCCGGCCCAATGACGTGATTCCACCAGCCGGTCTTGCGGTCGGTCAGCCGATGAATCCCCGCAGCATGATGGTCCCCCGTCAAAGCGTGGCAGACCAAAATCAGGTTATCCCGTGCGGCGTTGAGGTGCCCGTAAAGTTCATAGCGCAGTGTAAAGCCGGGCAACACCGTGCCGTCGTCGCAGCGAAAAGGCTCTGAACTGTGAAAATCATGGGGCTCGACGAGCCCAACCTCACCCTCGTGAGGGGCAGCACTGATGGCGGCAACTTCCATAGTGGACGTGCGATAGAGACTGATGGGAACCGATCGTGGTGGAGGTGGTGAACAATGGCGAGACGCGTCGATGCAAGCCAACCTTCTAAAAACCCCGATTGCCGGGGATTCTCCAGCTTTTTCCGAGGCGGCTGCTCAATCTGAGCCCGGCGAGTCGCGACTTGCGAACCAACTCCCCGGCCATCAAAACTTGGAGGATGCAGCGGGTGTCAATCGACGAGGCTCTCCGAGGAATCTCCTCGGAACGGTCGGGTCGTCCCGCTAGGCCAGGCGAGGCCACAGTCTCTCACGCCGGCACCCTGGGCTGGGAAATGCCCGACCGCGGGGCACTCTCGCGAGGAGCCCCCATCTCCACCAACGGGCTGAGCACGGTGCCGACAGCGGCCCTGCGGGAAATGGAGGCCGTGGCAAGGGTGATGGACGCTGCTTGGGTGCCAGCGATTGGGCCGCGCATCGGCCTCGATCCCGTTATTGGCCTGTTTCTGCCGGGCCTGGGCGACGTGGCCACGGCAGCCGTCAGTCTTTACCTGGTCGAGCGCTCGAGGCGACTCGGGGTGCCGTTGCCCGTGCTGATCGAGATGGTCGGCAACGTCGTCGTGGACACCCTTGTCGGCATCGTCCCGCTGCTCGGGGACTGCTTTGACGTGCTGTTCAAGGCCAACCTCCGTAACGTCAACCTCGCTCGGCGGCACTTCGGATTGCCGCCACTCCCTCGGCGCGCCGAACCTGCCGAGCGGCAGAAGGTATCCCCTGCCCCTGGGGTGACGGCTGGAAACGGCGGCCTGGCCTCACCGTTGATCGCAGCAATGCAGCGCTTCTTTCCAGACCGGGCGACCATTGCTGAGCGTGCCGCGACTGCGGCGCCTGGCGAGCCGGTCAAGATTGTTGACGCGGTCATCGACCCAGTGGTCGAAGCAGTGGAGGCCCAACTGATGGCACCAGGGGTGCGGGCCTACCAGACCCGGTTACTCGGAGAACCCCTGACGATCCTGGCCTACACGGGCCTCCTGGCCGACCACCCGCCCAGTCCGACCCGGCCTGGCAACGCTTCGGCCAGAACGCCAGCGGCCCCTTTCCCCGCCCCATCGACACCCCCAGGCCGGTTTACGGGAGATGGCTCGCGCCCGTTGAGCGGCACCGTCTGCCTGCACCTGCCGGAAGGAAAATCGCTGCCGCTAGAGTCACCCGCGACGGCCATTCCCTGGCGAACCGGGCAGGTCGCCACGGCCATCTTCCTCCTGAACCCGGACGGAGAAGTGTTGTTGAACCTGCGCAACCAGACCACCGGTGCGGAACACGTCTTTTGGCAAGGGCGGCGACCGCCCAGGCTCGGCTGGGGCGCCACCTTAGGGATCATCGCCTTGGGCGGACTGACCGGCTGGGCCTGGGCAGCCGCAGGTCTTTTCGACGCAGGTTGGTGGTCCTTGCTGCCCCCTGGTGGCGTCTGGGTGGCTCTCCTGACCACCGCGCTAGCCTGGCGGGGCACCAAGGCCCTGCGTGAGCGCGCGCTCTTCCGCCCGGCACTCCAAGAACGCCTGCACCGCATCCACCAGGACTGCTGGAACCTCTGACCGTGGCCGGAAAATTGTCGGGACAGAGAGCCTCCGCTCAGGAAGAACTTTAAGTGAAAGTTCAGCGAAAAAAACGCCACTCAGCGGGATTTCACGCCCTCAGGACTTCGCTGCCATGCCGAAGGGGCGTCCAGGTGCGGTAGGTCGGACTGTCCACGGTGGCTAGCTGCACGGACATGGCCGACTGGCAGAGGCCCGGCGTGGCCAGCCAACTGGCGTCAGCCCCCCACGGCACTGCCAGCACGGGGCAATCCGCTGCTGGCTGCTGCCAAAGTTTCCGCGCCGGTAATTGGAAAATCGGCACGGAGTCGGCCGCAGAAGACGCCAGAAGCCCCTCGGTTGGCACTACGTCGAGTCGCTGACTGGCCGACTGCCAGCGGTTCCAGCTACCCTGCCGGGCCGGTGAAACCAGCCAGGCTCCAGCGGGCAACCGACCCGCCCCATGGAGGCACGCCGCCGCCGCCGGTAAAGATGGGAAAAGGTGCAAGCTCGAAGACGCCCACGGCTCCAGAACCCGCCAGCCGTTGACCATCACTGCGGCCAGCCGCAGGCCCAGGATACTCCCTGGGCCAATGCCCACGATGAAGCCCCCCACAGCAGTCAGCCCGACCCCCGCGTCGCCTAAAACGGCCCGCACGGTGCCTGCCAAGCCCTCCAGAGGTGCCGTCTCGACCGCCAGACTTGCCCGCCAATTACCTCCTTCTAGCAACCCGCAGAAGACGCCCGCGCCGCTGGTCTCTAGAACCAGCGCCAAGCCTGCCGGTGGCCACCAAGACTCACCGCTGGCAGTCATCACCCGAGGCCCACGGTTCCCGAATTTTCCTCCTCCAACAGCAGTGCCAGCACAAAGAACAGGTCGCCGCAACGGTTCAGCACCTGGCAAAGCAACGTCCGCACCGGATGCCCTGCCTCCGCAACCCGCCAGAGTGCCAGCTCCGCCCGCCGGAAAGCCGCCCGGATGAAATAAAACTCCGCCGCCGCCGCCCCCTTCTCACCGTAGAGCTGCCACCGGTCGAGCTTCGGGCGCCGCGCCGAAGCCCGAGCGTGGAGGTCGGCGTAAAGGGCGTCCACGGCTGCCAGGTCGGCCTCCGTGATCGCCTCCCGCCGCTCCCGATAAGCCTCTTGGCGATCCCCGCTGGTGGCCACCTCACCCATCAGGGCCACAAAACGCCGCTGAAGGTGCAAGAGCCGCTCTGCAAGGTCGCCGGGCAACCGATCCCTGAATTGACCCAACCAGCCATGACCGCGACCGAGAGCCGACAACGCGAAGTCGATCTCCGCGTTGGCCGCAATGCGGAGATCGGTCTTGCTGACCCGCTCACCGCTCCACAGCGACGTCTCACCACCGTCGCCCGTCCGCGTCGCAAAGTTCGGAAGGCCCATTGCAGTGTTTAGCGTGGTGGACTGGCGTCGTGGTGTGATTACGCAAAAAAAACCGCCGGGGCCCTGCTGAACTCAGGCGTCAATTTTGCTATTCCTTAGATGTGAATAGCTTCGCCGTGGGTGGCTGCCGCCGCTTCGGCCAAGGCCTCGGAAAGCGTTGGGTGGGCGTGGATGGTGCCGTGGATTTCCTCCCAAGTAGCCTCTAGCTCCATCGCCAGCGCGTATTCCGCGATCAGCTCCGTCGCCTCCGCACCGGTGATGTGGGCTCCCAGCACCTCCCCAGTGTGGGCATCGGTCAGCAACTTCACAAAGCCCTCACTGGCCATAGCCGCCACAGCCTTCCCGCTCGCGGTAAAGGGGAACTTCCCAACCTTGTAATCGACCTTGGCTTCCTTGAGTTCACGCTCCGTCTTACCAATACTAGCTACCTGCGGCTGGCAGTAGGTGCACCCGGGGAAGCGGGCCATCGGGCGAGGCTCCCCGCGACCGAACATACTGTTGACCGCCTGCACCGCCTCGTAGGTCGCCACGTGGGCCAGCCAAGGTGGCCCGATAATATCCCCCGCCGCAAAAATCCCCTTCACCGAAGTCCGGTAATGCGGATCGACCTTGATGTAGTTGCGCTCCATTTCGAGCTTCACCCGATCACCCAACAACCCATCCAAGTTCGCCGTGACCCCAATCGCCACCAGCAGAGACTCCGCCTCCAGGCGAGTCCGCTCCTCACCCTTAACCATCTCTAGGGATACCCCCTCTTCACCGACCACGATATTCTCCGCCTTGGTCGAAGTGTGAACCTTGATCCCCTCCTTCACAAACTGCCGCTCCACGAACTTGCTGACATCGTCATCTTCCACCGGCAGCACCCGTGGCATCATCTCCACCACCGTCGTCTGGCAGCCGAAAGCGTTCAGGAAGTAGGCAAACTCCATCCCGATCGCTCCCGCCCCCATCACAATGCAGGACTTTGGCAGGTCTCGGCGGTCCAGAATATCCCGCGCGGTCATGATCCGACGACCATCGTTGACTAGCCCCGGCAGCATCCGCGCCCGGCAGCCCGTCGCCACCAGGATGTTCTTGGCGTTCAGATACTCTCCCTTACGATCCCCCGTCAGTAGTTCCACCATCCCAGGAACGGTGATCCGCGCCTTGGAAACCACGTAATCGACCTTGTTCTTCTTAAACAAAAACTCGATCCCCTTGGCCATCTGGTCGGCCACACTGCGGGAACGCTGCACCACTTTGGGGAAATCCGCCGAAAGCCCCGTCACCGTGATGCCAAAGTCATCAGCGTGCTTAATTTTCGCAAAAAGCTCGGCACTCTTCAGGAGGGCTTTCGATGGAATACACCCCCAATTCAGGCAGGTACCACCCGCCCGTTCCATCTCGATACAGGCCACCTTTTTGCCCAACTGGCCCGCCCGGATGGCCCCCGCATACCCGGCAGGCCCGCCGCCAATCACAATCAAGTCGTAGGAGTCTGCTTCAGCCATGGAATAACGTGGGAAAAAAGGTTAAGCCCCGACTAAACGCCACCACCGACCCCACGTCAACCGTCTTCCCCCCAAGAACCCATCTTCGCCGGTTAACCCGCAGTCGGTGCCGACACGACCGTCAGTGCTCCCACAACGCCCGCTTTGGAAAGCACCAAAGCGGCCCCTTCCCTGGGCTCATAGCGCAAGAGCCGCGCACTGTTGGCAATCACCAGCACCGTGCTGATCTCATGGAGCAGGGCCGAGGTCAGCGGCCCAATCCAACCGAGAAACGTCATCACCAAGGAAACGGCGATAAATATCACCGCCAGAACCAGGTTCTGGTTTATCAACCGCAGGGCCCGCCGGGAGACGCTGGTGAAATCAATCAGCCGCCACAGATTGCCGTTTAGCAAGGCCACGTCCGCCGTCTGCACCGCCAGGTGGCTCCCAGAATGGCTGATCGCCACACTCAGGTGACCAGCCGCCAGCGCAGGCGCATCATTGACCCCATCGCCCACCACCATCACCCCGCGACCCCCCTCGCGCAAGGCCAACACCGCCGCCCGCTTCTCCTCCGGCAGGCAATTCGCCCGCCAACTCGTCAGCGCGCACTGCCCGGCTACCCGCGCCGCTGCCGCCGCGTGATCACCAGTCAGCAGGTGCGTCTCGCTCACCCCAAAACCCGCCAACTGCCGGACAACTTCGGGTGCCTCCTCCCGCAACGTATCCTGCAGGAAAAAGATCGCCGAAATCGCCCCACCTGCCGCCGCAAAGACCACCCGCACATCGGCGTTCTCCGTCATTTCCGGAGGATGCAACCCATTCTCGGACAGCCACGCCGCCGACCCCAAAAGCACCACCTGACCCCGCCACCGAGCCCCCAACCCCCGACCCGGAACCTCCCGCAGGTCATCCAAAACCGGCCCCGCCAAGCGCCCCTCGCGCTGGCCACCGCCCAGACGCCCCAGCTCGCTGGCGACTGCCTGGGCCACCGGGTGCTGCGAACTGCCCGCCAGCACCGGCAGCCACTCTGGCGGCGCCAGCGCAGCCCCCCCCGCAACTCCCAAAGGAACCACCCAATCCACCGACAACACCGCCAGCCGTCCCTCCGTGAGCGTGCCCGTCTTGTCAAAAACCGCCGCGTCGATCGTCGAAGCCACCTCAAAAAAGCGCGGACTCTTCACCAAAATCCCCAATCGCGCACAGACCGCCAGACTCGCCACAATCACCGACGGCCCCGCCAGTAGAAAAGCGCAAGGCAGGCTGACCACCAAGACCGATACCGCCCGATCTAAACTCTGGGTCAGGATCCACGTCATCCCGCTCAGCATCAGCACCGCCGGAGTGTAGTATTTCAGAAACAGATCAATCCGACGGCTGATCAGCGGCTTGTCGCCCTGCGCCGCCGCCAAAATCGCCTGCACCCGACCGATCACCGTGCTCTCGGCCACCCGCGTCGTCTCAATCTCTAGCTGACCCGACAGGTTCATCGTGCCCGCGAAAACCTCATCCCCCGGGCCAACATCCTTCGGCAAGCTCTCCCCCGTGATGGTGCTCTGGTCGATCACTGAAGAGCCCCGCACCACCACCCCATCCGTCGGCAACCGCTCCCCCGGCCAAATCCGCACGAGATCCCCCGGCTCCACCGCTTCCGCCTCCACCGCCGTCTCCACCCCATCCCGCACCCGCCGCGCGTGCAGCCGAGACAACTTCCCCAGCGCCTCGATCACCTCGCGGATCCCCCGCACACTCCGCTCCTCCAGAATCTGCCCGAAAATCAGAATCATCGCCACCACCGACCCCGTCACCAGCCGACCGCCCGACAAGCAAGCCACCAGCACCAGCGCCACAAAGAGATCCAGGTAATACGGGTTCAGAGCCTCCCCGGCGTAACGAAGCCCCCGTATCGCCCCCAAAAGCACCGGACCCGTCACCGCGAGCCAACCCAACATGAAAAACAAGTTGGCCACCTCCGGCGCCCCCGGTCGCCACGCCAACAACAACCCGCCCAAAATCAGGCACAACCCCGCGACCACCGCCGAAGCTAACCGCACGGGCAGCGAGAGCAGCCCGCCCTCCTGAGCCAAAAGTTCCGTCACACGCTTCATCGTCCATCAACCCAGTTTAACCAACACCCTTAACCCCCCGGAACAACTCCACCCACCCACACCGCCTTCACCTCCC
>DAIQNO010000002.1:12513-30374 GCA_036788355.1 Opitutales bacterium
ACCAACACCCTTAACCCCACCGCAACCCACCCACACTGTACCCCAGCACCCACCGCACTGCAGCCCGGCACCCACCGCACGACTTCACCTCCCACCGACCGTGGCCGGACGCAACCAGAGCTGATTCTCCCCCTCCTCTGGCAACAACGCTATCGAGTGGAACTTCGGCAAGGTCGCCTCCCAAGTCTCCGCCAGGAGCCGCGACCGAAAGTCCGCCCGCCCCCCTGCTGCCGCCGCCTGCAAAGCCAAAAAACGCTCCGCCCCACCCCGCGCTAACGTCACCCGAGCCGCCGCCTCGGCCCCCGCCTGCCGCCGCAACCCCCCGGCCTCAGACTCCGCTAACTGCATCATCCGCACCCGATAGGCCCGCGCCTGATCCACCATCGTCTGCCCCTCCACCCGCGCACTATTTACATCCTGAAACGCCGGCAAAATCGGGCGCGGCGGCAGCAACTCCTTCACCTCCAGCCCCACCACCACCACGCCCAGATCCAGCTCCCCCAGGATCCCCTGCAAAACCTCCAGACAACGCACCCGAAACAACTCCAGCCCCCCCGGAATCACCTCATCGATCCCCAACACCGCCAACGTCCGCGTCGCCGCCTGGTAAAAACTGCGCCGCACAATCAACTCCGGCTCCCGCGCCACCAGCCGAAAGCGCACCGCATCCACCACCTGATACCGCAGCACAAAACTCCCCTGCAACAGATTGGCATCCCCCGTCAACGTGTAGCCATCATCCACCGGATGCAGGGAGTGGCGCAAAGTCCCAAAATTGGTCTCATTCTGCGTCGTCGGCGGTAACTCGCGACTCACCCACGCCTCCATCACCAGATCCTGCGGCCCACCCGTCAACACCCGATCCATCACATCAATCGGCGCCGGAAAACCCACCACCAACCCCGGCCCCTCCGGCGGCAATTGCAACGCGCCAAAGCGAAAAACCAGCGCCGTCTCCCCCGGAGCCACCGAACGCACCCCAGTAAAAAGGTAGTTCAACAGCACCGCCAAAAACGCCACCGCCAGCAGCCCCAGCGACGCCTGAATCGCCCGCTCCAAGGGCGAAACCCGGCCCGAGGCTCCAGGCCTCGACCCAGCCTCAACCCCCTGAACTCCACCGCCCTTCCGATCCTCACTCTCCATACCCAAAACACCTCCCCTTTACCGACACCCCATCTCGCATCGATCCTCGCCTTGCCCCTACCCTCGTCAATCCCTCCCCGCAGCGGAAGTTCCAACTACCCCACCACCCGTCCCCGAAGCCGACGGCGACAACAGATTGAACGGCGGCGTCTCATCCCCGATCACCAACGTCACATTCCGACCCGCCACTGCCCGCAACGCCTCCAGCTCCCGCAAAAACCGAAACAACTCCGGATCCGCCGCATAAGCCGCCGCCGTAATCGCTGCCGCCTCCGCCTCCGCCTTCCCCTTCTGCTCCTCCGCATAGGCCCGCGCCGCAGCCAACAACCCCGTCTTCTCCGCATCCGTCACCGAACGAATCTCCTCCGCCGCCCGCTGCCCCTCCGCGCGAAACGCCGCCGCATACTGCGCCCGCTCCGCCCGCATCCGATCAAACATGAACGGCGTATTCGCCGCCGGAAGCTGCAACTGGCTAACCCCCACCGAGATAATCTCCACCCCATACGTCGCCCGAACCTCCTCCCGCATCATCGCCGCCACCGACTCCTCCAGCTCCGCCAACCGCACCACCCCCGGCTCCACCGACACCAACTCCCCAAAACTAAAGCGCCCCAGAGCCGCATTCCGCGCGCTCGTTGCCATACTATCCAACTTGATCCGAAAACCCTCCGCCTGCCCCTGCGTCGCCTGCAAAAAGCGCAACGGATCCTCCACCCGCCACAGCACGAAAATCGGCAAAATCACGTTGCGCTTATCCGCCGTCAACGCCTCCGAAAGACGACTCTCCAACACCTCAATCCGGCGATCCAACCGCACCACACTCTCCACCGGCCAAGGCCACTTAAACTGCAAACCCGCCGCGTCGATGATCCGCACCGGACGCCCAAACCGCGTCACCACTGCCTGCTCATACTCCGCCACCTGGAAACCCACCGCCCCATAAGACAACAGGGCCAGCACCAACGCCACTACCCCCCAACGCAAAACTAAACGCAGTCGATTCATCAGCTTAAAAGTTCAAAAATCCCTACCGCCCCGTTGCCGCACCATCCCGATAATCCAGCAACCGCGTCTGCTCCGCCGCGATCGCATCCGGAACCACAAACAACCGCACCTGCGGAAATATCTCCGTCGCCAAACGCAACCGAGACTCCAACTCGAACCACTCCGGAGACACCCCCCGCGCGGCCACCTGCCCACTCAACCGCGCCGCCTCCCCAGTCGTCGAAGCCACCCGCTCCACCGACTGACTCTCCGCCTGCGAACGCAAGCGAAACGCATCCACCTCCGCCTCCGCCAAAGCCCGAATCCGGTTCGCCCGAGCCAGCTCGATCATCATCCGCTTCTGCTCCTGCGAACTAATCACCTCCTGGAAAGCCGGCGCCACCTCCACCGGAGGATGCACATCCTTCAACCCCACAAAAACCACCTCGATGCCCAGCCCCAGCCGATCCGCCGCCGCCTGCAACCCCTCGCGAATCTGCTCACTCACCTCCAGCCGCTCCGCCGTCATGATCGCAAAACCACCCCGACGCGCCGTCGCCAACAGCAGCTCCCGACGCGCCAAAGCCCGCACCAAGCCCACCAAGTCAACCGTCGAACGCACCCCGCTCACCGCATCCCGACGCACAAAATGGATCGGCACATTAAACGCCAGCACCTCCTCACCATTACCCACCAAAAGATTACGCTCCCCCGAGAAATGAACCTCCGTCCACAAAATCGCCCCACCCAGATCCTGGTCAAACCCCAGTGCCAATGCCTCCACCCGCCCCACCGGCACCATCACCACCCGACTCATCGGCCAAGGCGCCACCACCTGCAAACCCGGCGCCAGCGGCACCTCCGCAAATCGCCCCCACCGCGACCAAACCCCCACCGAACCCAGCGGCACCACCACCAAAGCCGTCGACAACCAACCCACCCCCAACAACGCCCAAGCACAAGGCTCCACAAACTTCCTCCCAAAATCCGCCACCCAACCCCCCTTTACCTCGATCCCCAGCGACTCCTGCAACGCCAAAGCCAACCGATGCACCGACCGCCGACCCGCCAACAACACCCACAGACTCGCACTAAACCCAGGCCATAACTCCGCACTCCGCTGAGACCTCGCCTGAAAAAACCGCCACCCCGCCGCCACCAACCACTCCGCCGGCAGTAACACCGCCACCACCGACACCGCACCCAAAACCACGCGATAAACCGGCCAGCCAAAAGGTGCCACCCCCACCCACAACACCACCAACTGAACCCCCAACAGACCCAACAGCAGGTCCGACGTCGGTCGCAGATCCGCACTCCGAGGCGGCCCCGCCAAGTCCTCCCCGACCTCAGCCGCCTTACCACCCATCCCGCCGGACACCAACGACCGCACGAAAAAAAGACCCATCCCGGCCACCGCCAACAACACTGCCCACCCCGCACCCGGCGGCCCAAAATCCTCACCCCGCAGCCCGCTCCATGACCCCACCAGCACCCACACCATCCCCGCTGCCAAACCCGCCAACAAAACCCAGGTAGCCAACCACACCCCCCACAAAAACCAAAACCCCGACCACCAACCACCGCCACTGCCCTGCCCAGCAAAAGCGGCCCGCGAACCCGCAAAGCCCCGGCGGCCCAAGTAAGACCCCACCCCCTGCGCCCCCACCAGCGCCAAACTCCAGACCCCAATCAACCCCACCGGCCACAAAACTCCCGCCGACACACCCGCCCCCCAAGGCCAAGACCCATAAGCAAAAACCGCCGTCACCCCCATCCAGGCCCACACCAAAGGCCACGGAAACTTAGCGGCTGTCTGGCGGCTGGTCTTCACAATTAACTCACAAAAAAATGATGACTCCTCCACCTCAGCAGGAAACCTGCCACCCACAAAAAAATCACTCCGACCAATCCCAGCCCTGGAAAACGATCTTAGCTCCGGAAATACCCCAAAACCAAGAAACGCTACCCGAGAATGAGACCGATCGGAGTGACTCCCCAAACCCCTCAACTAAAACCAATTACCAAGTCCCCTCCACATCATACCAATAAGGCGTCCGATCGTTAATCCACAGGCTCTTCGGAATCATCCCGTGCATCGGCTTCACCCCATTCACGATTACCGTCTGCCGATAGCTCACCGCCACCGAAGCCAACGAATAAGCCTCAAACTTCGTCAACCCCTTTTCCCGCACCAAAAAGTCGATCGTCTCCTGCATCGCCATCGTCATCGCAATATTCAAATCCTCGTCATAACCCATCACGATATAATGCGTTGGCGTCTCAAAATATTGCGTCTTCAGGCTCGCACCCTTGTGAACAATAAATTGCTGAATCGTTGTCATACAGGTCTCGATCGCTGGCCCCGTAATCTCTCCGTCCCCCTGAGCGGCATGGGCATCCCCCGTGAAATAATAGGCCCCCTCCACATGCACCGGCACGAACATCCGACTCCCCGCTGTCAACTCGCGCAAATCTATATTACCACCAAAATTTCCCGGCGACCGTGAACCCACCCGCATCGCCATCTCCCGCGAAGGAGCCACCCCCATAATCCCCATAAAAGGAGCCAGGGGAACTTTAATATCATCATTAAAATTCGCCCAATTATTCTCGTAATCGTAGGTATATATCTTGGTCTCCCGCTCGGTCAATAAATCTGGTAAGCCCCCGCTGCCCGGGCCCGCACCATTGTTACCATAAGGCAACCGAAATTGATTATCCCACACCCGAATCTCCAAAACATCGCCTGGCTCTGCACCCTCGATATAAATCGGACCCGTCAGCATGTGCCCGCCCGTGCGCGGAGGCAAACCGTTCGGTGGAACCTGTAGCCGCGCCGCCACCATCTCCTGCACCACCGGATGATCCAAGGGGATACCCAAACTCGCTAGAAACTCCTGGTAATTATCATCCCGCATTCCACCCATACTAATGGTGTCAATCTTCACCACATCGCCGGACTTCACCCGATAAACTGGCGGGGTATCCGAACCAATCCACCCCCACGCCAAATTCTCCGGAACCGCCCGCACATGGTGGTCAATCGGCGGATGCATCGGCTTCGACTGAGCCGGCAAACTCACGAAACACACCGGCAAAATACCGGCTACCAAAACTTTCAAAAGATTCTTCATAAATATCAACTTTCCCAACAAAACGGTTGAACCAACCCTCAAAACCTAGTAAGTGATTGTATCCGACGGCAACGATGGTGTATGCACTGGCAAAACCCGCGCCATCGTCGCCCGCTCAAAATCAAAAGCATAACCAAGCAACTTCGGCTCCGACCATGCCCGCCCCATGAAAGAAATCGTTACCGGGAGCCCATCCTTCGTCATCCCCGCCGGCACAATCACATCCGGCCAACCCGTGAAATTCGCAAAAGAAGTCACCGAAGGTGCAGGGGGCAACGGTGGCTCCGGAGGCACGATCAATCCCGCCGGACGAGTCATCGTCGGATAAATCACCGCATCCAGGCGATCCTTCGCAAACATCGCTTCAAAAAGTGCCACTACCGACGGCAAAAAGGAATCCCTCGTCGCCAGATAAACCGGGTCATCAGTCGCCAAAGACACTCCATCTACCCACTGCAAACCGAACGCCTTGCCAGGGCTCCGATACCCCGTAGCCGGGTCATTCGACAGGCGAACGAGATCGGCAAAACTCTTCGGAAAACCAGGCTTCGTCGTCTGAAGGTAGGTCGTAATATCGGCCTTAAACTCCGCTCGCACAATCGTGTTATAAATGCTCTGACGGCCCGCCATCAAAAACTCCGGATATTCCACTGGATCAACGATCGTGGCCCCTCGCTTACGAAGCGTATCAATCGCCTCCATGACAATCCGATCCACCTCTGGATCCACCCCGAGAACCTGACGCACGACCCCAATACGCGCCCCCCGCAGCGAACCCACCCGCAAGAACTGTGTATAATCCGTATTAAAACGCCCACTGCTCGGCAAGGTCGCCGGGTCTGACGGATCAACCCCCGTCATCACCCCAAGAAAAGCCGCTACATCATACACCGTTCGCGCCATCGGGCCGGCAGTATCATAAGACAACCCCAACGGGATAATCCCATCACGACTCAAAAGCCCCCGCGTTGGCTTCAATCCCGCAATCCCGTTGGCCGCCGAAGGACCCCGCACCGAGCCTCCCGTGTCCGTCCCAATCCCGACCTGGCCAAACCCAGCCGCCAGCGCCGCTCCGGTCCCACCCGAAGAACCCGAAGGCCCCCGATCCAGAGCGTGCGGATTCCGCGTCTGACCTCCCATCGAACTAAACCCATTGGGCACCCGGCCCTCCCTCGCTATTTCCGGAGGCGCACCACCAACACTACCACCACTACCGGCCCATTCCGACAAGTTTACCTTGGCCAAAATCAGCATCCCCGCCTCACGCATCTTCTTCACAATAAAGGCATCATCTGGCGCAATCGACCCAGCCAACAGCTGAGACCCACCAGTGGTTGGCAGATCAAACGTATCCACATTGTCCTTCAACAACACCGGAACGCCGTGCAGCACCGAGCGCGGCCCAGAAGCGAGTCTCTCGGCATCCAAAGCCCGAGCCTCCGCCAAAGCATTCGGATTAAGCGTTATAATCGCGTTAATCTCCGGCCCGGTCTGGTCATAAGCCTCAATGCGCGCAAGATACGCTTGCACCACCTGCTCCGCCGTCAGACCCTCCTCGTAAGCCGCAACCAACTCCGAGGTCGTCGCCGTAATGATATTAATCGTCGAACCATGGGAACATGGGACAACGGTTCCCGCAAGCGCGAGCAATGGTAACAGTCTAGATTTTAAGATCGATTTCATAAATATAATAGTCGATTTTTCAGCAATATGCGCAAAATATAAGAGGACTTTTCTGTGACGTCCCTAACAGGACTCCAAGCAGTTCGGTAAAGGAACTATTCAGCACCAATCCGCCACTATCAAAAACCTATTTCTCCCCGTCCAAGGGACCAAATAGAGGAGGCGGAGAGCGATGCTTGGTGGCATGTTGATAGGCCGTTGCAATACTGAACAACAACGGCTCGTCAAACGGTCGGCCCAAGAAATCAATACCCACGGGCAGCTTCGCTGGGATCGGTCCCACCAACTTCGATGCCGGCTCAGTATCGCCCGGACGCGCGTTGAATTGCGTAGAAGGCACCGGCGGCTTTGACGGGTCGGGAACCCGATCCCAAACATAATCGGTGAAACCCGCTGGCACTGTCATCGTGGGAAACCCTTGAGCACCCAAAAAACTCCACACCAAAGGGCGTCCATTAACCCGCGGAACACTTGGAGAACCCAGCTTCGGCGGCGGAATATTGTTCGTCGGAGAAATCAAGACATCCAGATTCAGGTCTGCCATCGCATGCAAAACGATGTGCCGAATAGCATATCGCCGGTGCAAACGGTCCCGAGTATCAAAGTCAATCGCACGATTCCCGTTTTCCAAACCACGCTTACGACTACCGAACCGCGCATCCTCGAAAAACGTTCCCTGTTCAATCAGATCCGTCGTCGTCTTAATCGCGGCATCACCACGCAACCCGAGGCCGATATCCTGAGTCAATTTTGCGGCACCTGGGGTCGGTGTGTTAGCCAAATCTCGAATCGACAGCGCAGCCGGCACCTTCGATGGATCAAGTGCCATTTCCACCAATGTCGCGACCCGATCCGTCAAGGGATTTCCCATCGAGTCCGTCGGAAACTCGTCGGGATAGCTCTTCGCAAACTCTGGAGTGTAGAGCAGATAGAAATTCTTACGCAGATACGGGGTCAGCAGCTCCCCGCCAGGCCCCGGATCGACAATCGTCGCCCCCAGCCCCCGCAGATCCTCGATTGCCGCCTCAATTAAGCGAATCGCTTCATGATCCTCATCCGAAAAAAGCTCCTTATTCATATACTCCCGGAGCACCCCAATACGCTTACCGTCAAGTCGGCGGGCACGCGTAAAGGCTCGGTGCGGCTCAGCAGGCATCCTGCCCATGCCTTCAGCCGTCATATAGTCGCGAGGATCATAACCCGCAATGACCTCCAGGATACGGGCAGCGTCTTCAACATAGCGAGTGATGGGGCCCGTTCTCGTATTGATCCCATATCCAAACATCCCATGCCGGGAAACTAACTCTTGTGTCGGGGCTAATCCCACCAGATTATTGTAGGTCGCCGGACCCCTAATTGACGTTCCAGTCTCCTCACCAATCGCTACAAGAACCAGGTTGGCCGCTACGGCACTGGCCGAACCCGAAGAGGAACCCATCGGGCTTCGCTCAGGGTCGTAAGGATTGTTAAGCGTGCCGTTAAAAGAACTCCGAGGAGTGCCAGAGGCATATTCACCCATGGTTGACTTGGCAAGAATAATCGCTCCCGCCTTTCGTAACTTAGTGATGAAATAAGCATCCTCAGCCGGTCGATCATTCGCATAGGGTACCGTCGCAGCTGAGGTCGTTCTTAAGTCATAGGTATCGTATTGATCCTTAATCGCAAAAACCACACCATGCAACGGTCCCACCAATTTTCCCGTTTTCTTGAAGTAGTCGTCCTGGGCTGCAGCAACTTCCAGCGCATCCAGCATCGCAGGATCGTTGTCCTGCACATCAGTCAGCGAACGGGCCATCTCGAGAGGAAAACCCCACTCCCGCAGCTTGTCGGGTCGCAAATTGAGTGTTGCGATCGCATTAACCGTTCGCGAATCGGGCGACGTGCGAATCTTACCCAACTTGCCCTCCGGCTCTAATACCCCAGGGCCATTATATGCCTTGATCCGTCGCAAATACATCTCTACTAA
This sequence comes from Opitutales bacterium, assembly GCA_036788355.1. Taxonomy (GTDB): domain Bacteria; phylum Verrucomicrobiota; class Verrucomicrobiia; order Opitutales; family Cerasicoccaceae; genus DAIQNO01. The sequence continues at coordinate 21,427 of DAIQNO010000002.1, forward strand.
CTCTGTAGACGTAACCTCACTACCCAGGATCGCGTCCTGAACAGATGCAATACTCGCCTCCTGTAGCGTAAACGCGTCAACCGGAACAGCGAACCGAACAAATATCGCGAACCCGACCAAGATAGTCCGCTGGCGCCACAAAGCAGCAGCAGAAAATGGAAATATGGAATGATTAAACATAAATAATGAACCTCAAATGTGTGGCAGGAAATAACGCCTGTCCGGAATAGGCATCTGCCTATGCACCCGGCACCCGTTCCCAAACGAAAACCGACTGAATCAGCCGCCCGTCCACGTCGCGCGGCGGAGTTGCAAGGGAGAGCCGACCCAGGGCATCAAACGAAAAATACCTGACCACTGACTGCCCGACATTCGCCTGATTCAACGACCCCTCTTGGTGATGCCAGATGGCAGACCCGTTCTCATGAATATCCCAACGCCCAAAATAGCTAGAAAACCCTGCGGATGATCCGGGGTCTGCACTGACACGATCCTGCCTCACAATTTGCACCGACAGCCTCCCATTTGCACCGTAATAGAGCTGCCCATTTTCTGGCGGACGCACCGAAGGCACCTCAAGGCCAGTGGTGCTATCGCGATCCCGAATCGCTACCAGCTTCCACGTCCCAACAAATCGCGAACGCAGACTCAGATGAAGTGGTGGCGTATGCGGAGGAGAAACCCGATGGTTGGTGGACTGCTCATAGGCATAAGCCGCAGCCACGACCCGATCATCCGCCCACGCAGGTCCAAGAATTTGCAGGCCGACCGGAAGACCCTCCCCGACATAGCCCATAGGCACCGAAATAGCCGGCCACTGCAAAGCACTCCCAACAAAAGTGAGGCTACTCGCTGAACCTGTCAACGGCGGTGTCGCTGTCGGATCGTCAGTAATCCTTGTGTTACGATCCCCATTGCGAATCGGGAGCTGCGCCCAGGTAGGAAAAACCATGAGCGAGATTCCCTGCTCCGCAAACACTCTACTGAATGCCGCTTGTAAGCGCAGCTCATTTTCTCGCCCGACAATCGTGTCTGCATCCTCATCTACCGGTAATGCATCTGCTGCTAAATCAAATCCCGGCTGATGCAACGGATGTAGCAGTCCCGACCTTGCAATCTCTTGTGGCGAAGGAAAAGGAATGCCAGGATGTGCAGCAATGAACTTCGTTAAATCGTCCTTAAATCGCGCCGGGGTCTGCGGCGGGCGGGGAATGGAATCAAGTTCCGGAACAACCATCGGGTCGATGATTTCCGCTCCTGCGGAGGCGAGTTCACGCAATGCCCGTTCGAACACGGCGAGCACCCGCGCATCCGTTCGTTCCGGAGAAATTACCTGACGAAGCACACCAATTCGAACACCTTTCAAGCTGCCTGCGCTCAGCCCTGCTACAAAGCTTGAAGGCTTGAGTGAGTCCGCCATAACCGTTGCGGTGTCCTCAGGATCGGTGCCAGCAATGACCTCCAACAAGATCGTCATATCTCGCACGGTCCTCGCCATAGGCCCAGCAGTATCTCTAATGCTATTCAGAGGAACCATGCCAGTCCGCGAGACCATGCCCACGGTTGGTCGCAACCCCGCTAAGGCGGTGTGTGCGGCAGGCATACGCACCGATCCGCCGGTATCAGTTCCAATACCCACAACGGCAAAACTCGCAGCGATCGCTGCCCCGGTTCCTCCTGAAGAACCGCCGGTTGCATAGGCCGGATGATAGGGGTTATTTGCATAGCCAAACAAAACAGAATTGATGTTATCCGCACCGCCCCGAGCAAACTCAGAAAGGCTCGCTTTAGCCAGAATAAGAGCCCCTGCTGCCTTCATCTTAGCCGCAAGCGGAGCATCCGCCTGCGGATAGTAATGCTTCCAACCCTGAAAGCCAGACGTCATTGGCATTCCAACGACGTCAATGTTATCCTTAAGGATGGCCGGGACGCCCCAAAGGAGGCCTGGTGGGATCAACCCTCCTGGCAGCAAAGCCAGCTCCCGATCCATCTCCAGCGCCTCAGCCTTCCAATTAGGATTCAACGTGACGATAGAATTAAGGACTGGCCCTTGCTGATCATAAGCGGCAATACGCGCAACATGCGCCTTCATCACATCTGTAACGCTCACGCGCCGCTCTCGATATGCCATATGAAGCCCCTCAATAGTCAGCTCTTCTACCGGGAAACTACTACCCATAGCTGCTGCCGAACTGAGCGTTAATCCTAGCGATACCGAAGAAAGGCTTACAAACCGCGATGCTCCCGCCAGCCGACCAAACGGATTAACCCGCCGGAGGAAACGGAAACCCAATTGCACCGCCCAAACGTTGACGCGAACGGCACCCGCTATTGGCAAGCAAGATCTACCTGAAAACGAAAATCTAGACCGCATACACAGGGGGACTAAAGATTAAAAACAGCGAACCGTAATGAATACGCCGCTCTTGGCACTTAAATTGCCGGAGCCTTCCATCCACCCATCTCTGACTCGATCATCTGGGCCACTTTAAGCGTTATATCATCCCTCCATGGAGCAGCAACGATTTGAACTGAATTTGGGAGATTTCGACCATCCGAGGACGTTCCGCATCGCACCACCGTTGCCGGCCAACCAGTCGTGTTAAATGGCCCCGTGTAACTCCAGCCACGACCCGTCCAACCGGGCCCGCTTGTATCAATTTCGGTGGCTGGCTCAGCACTGGTCGGGCAGATCAAAACGTCATATTGCTGAAACCACTGAAGCATTCTCGACTTAGATGCATCTGCACGCTCCCATGCCTCAACATAGTCTGCAGTGGGAATCGCTTTAACCGTTTCCATACGTCGCTTGATATTCGGCGAAATATTCTTGGTTCCCCAGCGATCCGCGAGTCGCTGAAAGAAGGCCCAGCCATCGCCATCAATTAAGATGCGCCGACTTTCGTAGAGATCTTCAAAAATCGCCGTTGGACAATCCTCATTTACCGATAGCACCTTGTCGGAGAGAAACTTCACCACTTGGTGCACCAGCGCTTGAGTATCGGCATTGGCCACTGTTACCGGATTGGTAGCAAAATAGGCAAGTCTGAGCTTGCCCACATCCACGCTATCAGGATCCGTCCACGGGACTGGGGCGCACGCACAATCCCGGAAATCAGGCCCGGAAATGAGCTTAGTAATCAGCGTTAAATCCTCAACCTTGCGGGCCATCGGGCCAAGCTGCTGCCACAAGTCAAAGACGCCGCCATAATCGACAATGTGCCCGGTTCTCGGAACCCGCACTGACGTCGGCTTAATTCCCGCTAAACCATTAGCGTGCGCCGGGCCGCGGATGGAGCCACCCCAGTCAGAGCCGATATCAAAATAGGCTCCACCTGCTGCCACAATAGCGCCTGCGCCGCCAGAAGAACCGGAGGTTGTGCGGGTTAAGTCATAGGGATTATGGGACGACCCGTATAGCAAATTACTTGTGGTGCTAATCCCGCCAAGGCCGCCGAGCGTAAACTCCGGAGTGTTAGTCTTCCCTAGTAAAATTGCGCCCGCAGATCTCAGCCGCGCGGTCACGGTAGCGTCTTTGCTCGGAACATATTGCTGGCGCCCGTAGGTTGCGCCAGTGGAAATCACCCCCTCAGTATCAATAGAGTCCTTTAGCGTAAAGGGAACACCATGCAATGGACCTTTTACTTCGCCACGCGCCAGAGCTGCATCCGCTGCGCGGGCTTCGACTAAAGCCCGCTGATAACAGTTCATCACAACTGCATTTAAGCGATCGTTAACCTCCATCTGGCGATTGATCATGGCCCGCGTTGCCTCAAGCGAGGAAACCTTTTTCTCCCGGATCATCTGCGCCAATTTCACTGATGAAACATACTTTAGATCATCAGTCTGATCGCTCGACCTCTGGAATCTCGGCGTCTGGCCTCGAGACGACGACGCACCTAAAATTGGCAACGCCGCTCCAACAGACAGGTAGCCAAGATTCCGCAGGAAATCCCGACGGGGCGACTCGGAGGAGAGACGCGAGGAAACTTTTGCTAAATGTGCAGCATTCATTATTGTGTAACGAAAAAATGGTGAAAAACAACGCTTCGAGCGGAGGCAAAAAGGGTAATTGAAATAGAACTTCCCAACTCGGATAGGTGCTAGATTGATGGTCTCCGGTATCCTCCCGACGCCGCCTCCACGTGGGCCATTGCGGCGATCACCACATCGTCTCTCCACGGCTGGCCCACTAGCTGCACGCCTAATGGCAATCCATTCTCGGCAGTTCCAACCCTCACAACCCCTGCGGGCCACCCCGTTGTGTTGTATTGGGCCGTGTAAGAAGCCCGTGTCCAATCAGGACCGCGCTCGTTATCCAAGGGTATCGGTGCCTGCTGGCTAGCTGGACAAATAATGAGGTCATATTGCTCGAACCATGCAAGTTGCTCCGACTTAATGGCATCCATCTCCTCACAATATCGAGTGAAGTCTGCCGTCGGCTTTGGGTCACCAGAAAGGCGCAGCCCTGGAGAAGCAACCGAAGTGCCATGCTTACGAAGCAAACGCTTCATATGATCCCGATCATCCGCCCCAGAAAAAGCTGCACGAACCTGCGAAAGTTCTTGCATTTTTGGTGGGGCATCTTCGGTGATGGAAAAGACCCCAAGTCTCTCAAAGTAGCTAACGGTCTGTTTTACAGTTTCCTGCAATTCTTGCGTCGGCGCTAGCCCCCCGTTGGTCAGGTAAAATGCCACACGCAAGCTCTTCAAATCCACCCTTAAAGGGTCTGGAAAAGGCACCGGAACCATCGCAGCGTCAAATCCGTCTGGCCCCCAAAATATCTTCGTCAAAAGTGTCATGTCCTCAACCCGACGAGCGAGCGGACCGGCCTCCTGAAAATTGTCAAACGGGCCACCATAATCGACAATATGCCCGGTGCGAGGGACACTCCCGTAAGTTGGCTTCAGGCCCACAATTCCATTCGCAAAAGCCGGCCCTCGAATAGAACCACCAAAGTCAGTGCCAATGTCGAACGAAGCACCACCTGCAGCAACGATTGCGCCGGCTCCTCCAGACGAGCCAGAGGGCTGGTAGTCGGTGTTATAGGGATTCCTAGTTACACCGTGAATTAAATTGACTGTGCCCTTGCCACCGCCACCCAACGTGAATTCTGGGGTGTTGGTCTTTCCAAGCAAGATCGCCCCAGCGTGGCGAGATCGCGCCACCACAGTTGCATCCTTGCTAGGTATAAAATACTTTCGACCCAAGGTGCCGCCGGTAGAAACTACACCCTCAGTGTCGAACGAGTCCTTTATCGTAAAGGGCACCCCATGGAGAGGGCCGAGCAATTCGCCTTTTGACAACGCTGCGTCCGCCGCGATGGCTTCAGCCCGTGCACGCTCAAAACACGTAGCGACCACCGCATTGATCTTTGGATTTACAGCCTCAATACGTGCTATGTTCAGGTCAACCGCCTCAACGGCGGAAATTTGCTTTGCGCGAATCAGAGCAGCCAACTTTGTCGTGCTCATATACAGAGGATCTGTGGTCGCGTCACTCGAAAGGGTAGCCCCGTTGGTCTGGGCCCTTACCTTCGGCAACGAAGCCGATAATGTCATTGCGGCAGCGGCACCGACCCCGGCAGACTGCAAAAAACGACGTCGAGACAAACCTGAGTTACTAAGAGGAGCTATAGATGGTTTCATAAAAATGCCTCGAAAGATAAATAATATCACTGATTATGACTAGGAGCGAACACCTTGGAGCAGTCTGGTTGAAATTGAACTATTATCGACTGCGGAAATCTACGATCGTCCCACCGCAACCTTTTCGAGCATGAATCGATGGATAAAGTCTATTAAAAGAGTGTTATCGCAACCGTCACATTGTGGCCAACAACCTGCTTCGATCTAGTCCATTTCCCGTGACAGCTCTGCCGATCTAATGAGTGTCAAAAATGCGTTGGTAGAACTTAATCTTCTCGATAATAGCGGATCGCTCCTCCGTTGTGGGATTTAATGGATCCCTGGCCGGTGGAAGGGCACCGAACCTCAACAAACACGCCATCAGCAGAATCCGTGCCTTAGTCGAGGTCAGATTGTTTCCTTCAATAGAAAGATTGTTATCGTTGGCTTGGAGGAACCCATGGGCATCGCCTCGGGCGGTTCTAACGACTGGATATCCGCTAAGCACCGCAAGATCCAGAGCCGCTTGAACTGGCGCGATATGGCTACCATAAGGGGACAGCCCTTCGGCAATGAAGCCCGCCAATTGGGGCGACCCGCCGAGCAAAGCATCAAGGCGCGCCAGAATATCGACCTCACTATTCGGAGATGCAGACGAATCATCGTCGGTCATCCATCGAGCGGTCTTGAACATTCCAACATAGGGAATGCTTGACGGTAACAGAAACCCCTCACTGTCTTTCGTTGCAAATGGAACGGTCGTCAATCCGCCTGCGGAACGTGCCACCGCCGTCACTGAAGCGGGTAAAACTGACAACCGCACCTCTGAACGGAAGGTGGACTTACGCACCGGCAAAAAAGTTAGCTTTGCGCCGTAGCCCATCGTGCCGACAATCCCGCCATAGCCACCGGTGGGACTGTAGCCACCCGGACGTGCGTCGCCTTTTTGCACCTCCCGCGCATTGTAGATAACGTTATCCTGAATCATAATCGCGCCCACACGGTCACGACCAGCTTCATCCGCCCAAACGCGAGAAGTAATGTAGTCAATCGCGTCAACAATGTTTGCGTCTCCGTCCGCACCTACCGAACCACGAATGCGCTGTGCCGCGCTTCCAATCAACGGACTAGTGGTATCGATCAGCAGACCAAGCCAGTAAATTGAATCCTCAATGCTTGGGCTACCTTCGAGCCAAATAGCTCCGGCATATTCGCCGGAAGCAAGCGCCGCTGCGACGAGGTTAGTAGCCACAGCTAACCGTGTTCGCGAGGCGGAGGCACCGTATGGTCCGTAGGTAAAGAAATCCGCACCTAAGCTTTCATGAGCAATATCTCCCTCGCCAGTATCCGTCCGCGCATCTGACGGAAGACCCTTGGTGTATCCACCTGATGGGGCTGGACGGTAGAAGTCAAAGCTGGCAAACTCGTGGATCCGTCCCCCAGAACGTTCAATCTCCTCGAAGATCCGTGATGCATCCGGATAGAATGTCTGCCTCGATTGCGAAAAGGGTGCGCCTCGTTCCGTGGCAATGTTGTCCCAAGGCCTTCCATTGGCCTGCATCCCCATAAAGGGCAGTGGATACAGCCCATCTTCAGGCGAGATTATAACCCGGTAAACAGGCTTGTCACCAAGTGCCCGTTTGGACTCAGAAAACACGCCATCCGCCCCGATATACCCGTCAGGTGCTGAGTACAACTCCGCAACGTCACTCTCAAGCGGATGCGCGGTAAATTGCTCAATGTAGATTGTGGCTGGAGCGGCCAGGCGTTGCGGAAAGAGCTCGTCAAACTTCAACGCAAGACCATCTGCTCCCGCTAGGGGCGGGAAGCCCGCCGCGATCCTTGCCTTATTGGACGTGATCAGCGCACGAGAGTTCTGTATAGTGGCGGTAGGCCCTGAGAAGACTGCTATTTTAGGCTTTCCTGCCGTCTCATTACCAGCCGCAACACCCGCCCACCACATCGAAGCTACTGCGAACAAAAGCACCCTCCGAAAGCCACTGACACCAGATGCCCCTGTTGACACCAGTAACTTCAAAAGAATGGCGTTCATTAGTGTCGATGGTTCTGGAAGGCGTCGCCCAATGTCGATTGTGGACATTAATACGAAAGTCTCTCAATTCCCAGTAGTGGGGTCGATGAAGGCAAAACCCGCTGCGGGTTAGCCTGCTCATAGGCATAGGCGATTCTGATCAAAGTTGCCTCCGAAAACAGTCTGCCGAGAATTTCAATCCCCACCGGCATCCCGCCTTCACCCAAACCAGCGGGAACAGTCAGAGTGGGCAATCCTGTAACGGTCGAAATTCGATTGCCGCTCCCTGGCATTGTTATATTCTCAGGATTAGGTTTTTCCCCGCCATCAGTTACAGTTTCGTCAATTCTTTTGACCGGCTTGGTTTCATGAGGATACACCAGAGCGTCGAGCTTGTAGCGATCCATGACTTCATGAACCAGACCACGAATTACCGCTCGACTCTCTAGCAGGCCAAGGTAACCCGGTGCGTTGAGACCCGGCGCAGCATGTTCATCGTCATAACGAGACTTTAAACGCCCTAAGACCCCGCCGGTTGCGGTCATGTCAGCAATCGTGCGGTAGGGAAAGCCATCTTCACGTAGCGCAAAATACAATTCCATCGCAGCACGGTTTTCATAGCGACCATAGTTTGCTTGACGCACCATTTCCCAGAGATTTCCAGGCATCGGTATTGGGTCGATGACAAAGGCCCCCGCATCCTTCATCTTAGCAATGGCCGCATCGATCAAAGCAACCGCTGGAGCATCTTCGGAACCAGACCCAAACAGCTCGCGGATTACGCCGATCCTAGCACCCTTTAGTCCATCTTTGTTCAGAGCAGATAGATAATAGTTTTCAGCGCTATGGCCAAGTCCTTGATAAGAAAACAGATCTCCAGCGTCAACACCAGACATTACTGCTAGGGCTATTGCCGCATCAGTGACGTTCCTCGCCATAGGGCCGGCGCGGTCATAGGTGATGGAAATCGGAATAATCCCTCCACGTGAAATTAAGCCTTCCGACGGCGAAAATCCAACTAAGTTTGCCTTCGTCGAAGGATTACGAATCGAAGAACCCGTTTCCGTTCCTAGGCCGATCCAACCCATCAGCGACGCGACACCCGAACCCGAACCACCAGAAGAACCTCCCGGGCTGCGCTCCAGATTGTAGGGATTCAATACTTGACCACCCAAAGAGCTAGTTCCCGTGCCACCCCTTGCGAACTCATCGAGATTAGTCTTCGCTAGAATAATCGCTCCTGCTGCCCTCAACTGAGCGATGGTAAACGCGTCTCTCTCAGGAGTCAT
>DAIQNO010000003.1:0-2544 GCA_036788355.1 Opitutales bacterium
CGGTTCGCCGATGGAAGGGTCGCGACAGCGTGGAAGATCGCTCTAGCGGTATCCGGCTGATCCCGGCCACCGGCTCCTGATCCGGAAGCCATCGGCGTGGCATGGCCATCGCCGGTTTAAGCGATGGGGGAACTGTTTAGGGGCTAGGTGCTGGGCTGGGTGAAGATGGAGGCGGTGATGAGGCCGGTGTAAACGACGACGAGAAGGAGGCCTTCTCGCCTGGTAACGACCTTGCCGGTCCAAAAAAGATACCAGGTTAGCCCTGTGAGGCCGAGCATGGCGGGGAACTCCATGCCGAGGAGGTTGGGTTGGATGGGCAGGGTGTAGGCGGTGCTGGTGGCTCCGCCGATCAGCAGCATGTTGAAGATGTTGGAGCCGATGATGTTCCCCGCCACGATGTCACTTTGCTTGCGGACGGCGGCGGCAATGGATGCCGCCAGTTCCGGGAGGCTGGTGCCGACGGCCACGATGGTGAGGCCGATCAGGGTTTCATTGACGTCAAGGCGGTGGGCCAGTTCCACCGAAGAGCGGAAGACCAGCTCCGCACCGATGGCCAGGGCCGCCGAGCCAACCAGAATCAGCACGGCGATCAACCCGCTTGATTGGACCACGGGCGGAAGGTCGTCCCCCAGGTGGTCGGTGCTTTCATCGAGGCCCTGGCGAGCGCCCCGGATCAGGTAGATCAGGTATCCGACGGTGCCTACCAGCAAGAGGATGCCCTCCCAGCGTCCAATCAGACTGACTCCGCCCATCCAACCCCAGGCCATTCCGCCGAAGAGGAGCGTGACGGCGAAAAGCACCGGCACCTCCATCCGGATGAGCCGACTTTGGATGCTCAGGGGGCTAATCAGGGCCGCGATGCCGAGGATCAGCCCGAGGTTGCAGAGGTTGGAGCCGACGATGTTTCCTACGGCCAACCCAGCACTGCCGTTGGCGGCGGCAACCAACGAGGTAATCATCTCGGGCATCGAGGTCGCAATGGAGACGACCGTCAACCCCACGACTACCGGGTTGATCCGAAACCGCAACGCAAGGCTGGATGCCCCCTGGCTCAACCAGTCTCCGCCGTAGGTGAGCAACCAAAGCCCCGCCGCCAGCAGAAAGAAGAGGTAGTAACCCGGGAAAAACTCAAAAGGGAGCGGCATGGAGTTAACGCGTCAGGAGGCGGACGTTGGTGTTTAGCTGAGCTTCGGTTGCGGCGTCGATCACGGTGGTCAGGTAGCGCAGTGGTGCATCTTGGTCGGCCCGTAAGAGCACCGCCTCGACATTGCGCGACTTGGCCGCCGATCGAAGGGCTGCAACTAGCGGCTGTAAGGAGTCTTGGTTGCGGGGTGGAGCAGCCCTCGTGGCCGCGCTTCGGGCCGCAGATTGGGAGGCTTCAACAGTGCCTGCCAGCTCGTCGAGGGTCTGCGGAAACGGCACGCCGTCGATGGCGAGCCGCCCATCCGCCGCGATTTCCACCACCAGCCGTTCAACGGCGCTCCCCTGCCCAGCGCTCAGCATTGGAGGCGGGGTGACGTCCAGGGCGCGAGGCTCCCGAAACTGCATCGTCATTAAAAAAAAGAACAGCAGCACCACCAGCACGTCGATCAGCGGCACGATATTGATGGCCGTAGATCGCCGCCGTCGGTTGAGATTCACGGTGGGTAGTCTTTCGAGCTTGGTCAGAGTGGTCAATCCCTCTCTGAGGTGGACGGCAGAGCGTTCCCAGGAGTGCCGCCTCACGCCAGGCGTTAGGGCCGGTCGCGGGGAGTTCAGGCCCCGACAACCAGGCGCCCGGTCTCCGCCAGGCCGAGCGGGAGCGGGAGGTGGCCGCGATGGGCGGCTACGGCGGCGTGATAGAGGTCGGTGTAGCGTTGTGCGGATCGCCGCCAACTGAAGTCACAGAGCATCGCCCGCCGCCGGGCTGCCGCTAGCTCCGCCACCGGCCCTTTCCAGAAGCTCCCCGCCGACAGCATGGCCTCGCGGAGGGCTGGGGCCGTCGGTTCCTCAAAGCGAAAGCCGTTGCCGCTGCCGGGCTGGATCGGTTGGACCGTATCGGCCAGCCCACCAGTTGCCCGGACGATCGGCAGCGTGCCGTAGCGCAAGGAATACATCTGGTTGAGGCCGCAAGGCTCAAAGCGGCTCGGCATCACGAAAAAGTCGCTTCCCGCCTCGATCCGATGGCTGAGGCCGACATCGAAGCCGATTCTGACGCCGAAACGCCCCGGAAAGGCCGCCGCCAGTCCCGTGAGGTGCCGCTCGATCTGCGGGTCACCGGTGCCCAGCACGGCGAACTGCCAGTCTTGCTGTGTCAGCAAGTCCGCTGCGATCTCGACCAGTAAATCGAGGCCCTTTTGGGCGACCAACCGCGCCACCACCCCGAAAATCGGCACCTCGGCACGCACCGCCAACCCCAACTCGGCCTGTAGGGTGGCCTTGCAGACCGCCTTCCCGCTGAGGTCGTCGGCGGAGAAACCAGCGGGCAGGTAGGGATCGTCCGTCGGATTCCAGGTCTCCATGTCGATCCCGTTGAGAATGCCTACGAGGTCGGCGGCCCGCTCA
>DAIQNO010000003.1:2554-12964 GCA_036788355.1 Opitutales bacterium
TGGAACTGGTACTGCGTCAACTTGCCCGGCGTTGCGGCCCGCTCACGGACGACCTCGTGGAGGCTCTCGCCGTAGGCTGGGGTCTGGATTTCCTGGGTGTAGGTCGGACTCACCGCTACCAGCTTGGAAGCCCGAGTCAACCCCGCCTTTAGCAGGTTCAGCCGCCCATGGTGAAACAAGCTCGCCGGGTGCGGAATGGCGGCTGCGTCCAGGCCGGCGTAGCTCAGCATGGAGGCATCGGTGGGGCCCTGGTGTTGCAGATTGTGCAGGGTCAGCACCGTCGCTGCCTGCTTGAGCGGGGAGGTCGGCGGCAGTCCCTCCAGCATGGCCGGGATCAGGCCCGTCATCCAGTCGTGGCAGTGGATGACGTCTGGCCACCACTGTTCCCGCTGGCAGTAGTCCAGGGCCGCCCGGCTCAGCAGGAGGAATCGCCAGGCATTATCCACATCGGGCCAGTAAACATCGGTTCTCGCAAAGGCCACCGGGTGCTCCAGCAGGAGCAGTCGCGCCCCCCCGAGTTCCTCCGGCGGCACCTCCCAAAGCCGCCCTTCCGTCGGGTCTTCGAGGGAAATCCGCAGCGGTCGCGGGTCGCTCGGCCAGCCGAGCCGTTGCCCCAAGCCTCCGTAGGAGGGCACTAGAGCCCGCACTTCGTGGGCACTGGCCGCACCTTCCTTGAGCAACGCTCCGACAACATCGCCCAGGCCGCCGACTTTGATCCACGGGGCGACCTCTGCCGCCACATGCAACACCCGTAACCCCTCTTTAGGCAGCTCGGCGGAACTAGGACAGGGCTTCATCGGGTATCGTCGGTAAGCGTAACGGTGCTAAGCGAGCGGGGGGTAGGCATTCCCGCCCGCATTGGTGAAGTGAAGTCACTGAGCGGCTTCGGGTCGCGGTAGAGACGTCCCGGCCGTCGTTCTGCCTGAGCCAGACTCCCGACGCTCGATGCCGCCTGGACGGCGCCCGCCCGCGCTGCCGCCGTCACCGGGGCCACGGCCAACATCGTTAACTGGCCCGTCATCTTCCGGCGGTGCCACCTGGAAATTCAACAGCGGCAGCAGACTCAGCAGAAGGAGGAAAGTCACCGCGAGGATGCCATAACCGGCCACGTCGTGCACCGTTCCCAGAAAAAACTCCGGGTTCGGCACCATTTCCCCGAGAGAATTGGCCACCTCGCGAGGGTTCCCCCAAAAGTCCAGCTCGATCGCATCAGAGCCATGCACCGAGGCCCAGATCGTCAGAAAAAGGCTCCGGATAAAGTTCAGCCCAAAGGCGAAGCACACCGACAGCCCCACCAAGGTCACCTTTTTCCAAAACCGGCCGAGGAATACGGCTCCCAGGAACGACCCCGCAAACATGCAGGCGGTCAGGGAGCGGATCCCTGAGCACGCTTCGGCCACCAAGACCTGCTCCCCATTGGGCAGGATCAGGGTATTCCCCAGGCGCACCAGCGGCTCTCCCACGGCGGCGAAGGTCGCCTCGACCATCACCGCGACCCACCCCTGCATCCGCAGCTCTAAGCCCGTGGCCTGCACCAGCATCGGCGTGGAAAGCAACCAGATCGCCGCCGGAAACAAGAACAGCAGCGTGAAGGCCAGCCGGGCATATATCGGCACCGGTGCCCCATTGACCTTGGTATGGTAAGACACGAAAGCCAGACTCATCAAGGCCCCACCAAAGCCCATCGAGACCATCAAAGAGGCCAGGTTGGTCGGGCCTTGCGTCGTGCGGATCAAGCTCCCTAGCGAAAACATCGCCAATGAGACACCCACAGCACTATAGGCCAAAGGAACAAGGATCGGGCGGAGATTTTCCAGCCAGGAGCCAAAATCACTCTGCTCTCCTTCCGTCTGAGGCTCCGCCCTGGTGAAAAATGCGGCAATTTTGGCCCGGCGATCGTAGATGACGAAAAGCGCAAAAACCGGGACAATTAGCCCGAAGTTATAGTCTTCAATGTTATTCCAAAAAAAGAACTGATCCTTGATGACGAGGAGGAACATCACTGCCAACAGGCCGACGGTGGCCAGCAGCCAACGGTCGTAGCAATAGGAGTTTTTCGAAAACGGCAGCATTTTGGGAAACTAGAAAGCTGGGTTGGCCAGCCGTTCCCTGTCAATCTCCGACCGCCCAAAACGCCATTTCGAGGGCGTCTCCGCTCACGAAAGTCCCCTGGCGGGGTTTCCGGGCAATGTTGGTTGACGTTTACCGTCCTGACCAGGTGCCAGGGTTAGGGCCCTTTTTGGAGTCTCGGCCCCCGCGATTACGACCACCACGCGGACGCGACGTCGGGGTGGGCTGGCCGGCGGCTCCTTTGGGTGGAGACTCTCCCGCTCGGCGGGGCTCTGCCTGCGGGTGGCGTGGCTCGGCAGCTGGGCGTTGGGTTCCGCGATTAGGTGCCGAGGGGCCACGGGCACTGCTGCCCGGCATGGGCGAGGGGCTGTTGTCGCGACGGGGCTCGCGGTCGCGATCCACTTCCTCCGCAGTCGTGCCCGAACGTGGGTCGTCAAAGCGGCTCAGCTGGGAGTCTTGGTCGTCCCCATCAGGGTAGCCGTCTTCATCATCATGATACAGCGGGCGGAGCTCAGAATCGTCCAGTTCGGCTTCGTAAGGCAGGCGCTCGGCGCGGTGTCCCTCGTCACGGTCCGGCCCTTCTGGGTCGTCCTCCCGGTCGTCATCGCCATCGGAGTCGTCCAGCTCGTCCTGGTCGTAGGGCTCCCGGTCTCCGGTGGCCTCGTCGGTGTCGCCATCTTCTTCGGCATCATCGTCGCGATACTCCCGGTCGGAGTCGGGATCGAAACCCTCAGTCTCATCTTCGAAGCGTTCCCCGTTCTCCTCCCGATGGGCTTTCTCGGTGGTGCGAGGTTGCGCCGCCGTGGGGCTGGAAGGGGCGGGGACTTCGTCGATCGGGATCCCGAGGAGATTGGCCAGGCGGACCCGCGCCTCGGCCGCTTCGCGTTTGGCGGCCTCGGTTTCAGCGAGGGAGGGCGTTGGAGTGGCGACAACCTCGATCGGGATGAAGCGGGGGCGGAGGGCACGTTCCCGAGCTTCCTGGGTCTCTTCCAGCTTGTCCTTGGCCAAGTCGCGCTGCCGCTTGAGCAGGGAGCGGGACTCTTCGAGGAGCTGGTCGAGAACATCGTCTTCCTCGACTTCGTCCTCGTCCGGCTCAGACCCTGGAGGCGGGGCATCATCCGGACGGGCACGCTTCGGAGTCGGGATGAGTTGTTCTTCCACCGGCCCTTTACCGGCAGCCGGGAGCAAGACGGCGTGCTTGGCCCGGGTCAATTCTGGCACGGCGGTGGCGATGATCGGATCCTCGCGGCGCCCTTGCGGGCGGATGACGATCTGGCTGATGGCGTTGTGGCCCTTGAAGCTCAAGACGGTCTCCACCGCATCGGCCAGGAGGCCGTTGTCGATCTCAGATTGGGGTTGCATCCGGAGGCGGCCCTTCGGGTCAGCCTCGCCTGCGTTGCGCTGGGGCGTCAGGGTGCAGACCTTGACCCCGGTGTCGCGCAATTCCTCGAAGAGGGCTTGGCCAAGGGCAAAGAGGCCCGCCTCGGCTGCCACCAGGGCCGCCGGGCGTGGGGGGCCGCCAGGCCCGCTGTGACCCACGAAAATGAGTTGACCATGGGTCTTGATGAGGCTGGGCGCGGCGAGCCGGGACAGCACCATCGGGCACAGCAGCGTGGTGTGGAGGATGTATTCCAGTTCCTCAGGGCGCGTGGCCTCCAGCGGGTTCGACGGCACGTATTGGGCCGCGTGGACGAAGCAGGAAACCACCGGGTGACGGGCTTGAATCTGCTCCCAGGCCGATTCAAGGTGGTCGCGGCGGGTGAGGTCACAGGTCAGCGGTGAAAAATCCGGGTGTTGGAAGTGGCACTTACTGAAGTCCTGAGCGAGGCCGTAAACGCGCAGACCGAGGTCGATGAGTTTTTGGGCAATCTTAAGGCCAGCGCCGCGCTCGGCGCCGGTGACAAGGGCGATATCCATTGAGGGAAAGTTGGAAAAAGGAGGGGAAAATAGGCAGGTTAGGGAAAAGGAGAGCCGCGACCTCGGGTTGGTTCCCGCCGAGTTGCCGAAGGTGGCTCGGAGTGTTCTGCGTGAGGGTCATGTCGGGCAGGCTGGTATGGGCGGGAAAACGGGAGCTGGTGACAGAAATCACCTTTGGGTGGCGGACGAAAATCGGTGGGGTAAAGTAGCTGAAATACGGATGGTGACGTTGGCGGTGCTGGATGCCGAGCTATCTCGGAGGAATTTTAACACCGGTGCGTGCTGGCGATTAAATAAACTCAACCCTAGAGTGTTCGGAGGATCGGGCGATAAGGCAAGCCTGGAATCTGTGCCTCGGGGACGTCTCGGAAAAGTTTTTCCGGGCGACACGATGTTTTTCTGGACACTTCGGGGTCGGTTTTCTTTATTCCGATTCTACCGGAAACGGTCGTAGTTGGCGGGCTTGGTAGAGCCGATGGCTCGAAAGGGAATCAGGCCGTCAGGCGGGCGTAAGCATCCAGGTATTTTTCGAGGGTGCGGGTGAGGATTTCCGGCGGAAGGCGGGGGCCGGGGGCCTGCCGATCCCAACCCGCAGCGAGGAGGTGGTCACGGACGTATTGCTTATCGAAGGAAGGCTGGGGCCGCCCTGGTCGGTAGCCGTCCGCCGACCAATAGCGTGAAGAATCGGGGGTGAGAACCTCGTCGATCAAGATCAGGGAGCCCCCTGGGGAGAGCCCGAACTCAAACTTGGTGTCGGCCAGGAGTAGCCCGGATTGAGCTGCCCGTTGGTGGGCAAAACGGTAGAGCGCGAGGCTGAGCCGCTCTACCTCTGAAAAGCGTTCCGCGCCAACCAGGTTGCGGGCTTCCTCGGGCGTCAGGGGGAGGTCTTTTTCACCAACGGGTGCCTTGGTGGTGGGGGTAAAGAGCGGCTGGGGCAGGGCCTCGCTTTCCTGCAGTCCTGGCGGCAACGGGCGGCCCCACAGTGAGCCCGTCTGTCGATAGGTCTCCGTCGCCGCCCCCGCGAGGTAGCCGCGGACGACGGCCTCCAGCGGCAGGCGTTCAAGGCTCTGCACCAGCATGGAGCGGGAGATGAGGTCCGGGAAATCTTGCAAGCAGGCTTTGAGCGCAGCGTCTTGCTGCGGGAGGAGATGGTTGGGCACGAGGTGGGCCGTCTGGGAAAACCACCACCGGCTGAGCTGGGTCAGCAGAATGCCCTTTCCCGGAATGCCATCGGGCAAAATGACGTCGAAGGCCGACAGGCGATCCGTCGCCACCATCAACAGGCCCTCCGGACACCGGAACAGAGACCGCACTTTCCCATGGTGAACGGCCTCGAACGGGGGAGGCAGAGTGACCTCCAGGAGGGGTTCCACCGGGAGCCGTTGTTTCAGCGTGGCGAGGGGAGACATAATGGGAGGGCAGGGCACCGTAAAAAGCGGGCGGATGGGTGGCGAAGTCAGGGGAAGGTGGATTGAGCGGTCGCAGGCGAACCTGCTCAGATTAGGTTGCGTTGCCGGAGACGATTTTGGCGAGGGAAAAGGGCCGGTTGGCCCACTGGAAAGGGGGTGGAACCACCTCGCTGCAGTAGCAAGCGGCGGAAAATCGTCACCTAGAGGCATTTCCGTTGGGCGGTGGTGGGATTTTGAGTCGCCTTTTTTTGCGAAGGGGGCCAGTTTCGGCTCAATGAAACGGAAAACGGTTGTATTATCGTCGGCGGCGTCAACCGACGCGCGGGGTCGCCCCACGCTCTGGGAGCGTTGGCGCCTCGGGGTCAAGGTGGCTTTGGTGGCCGTGCTCGTCGGTTGCACGACGGTGCCGGAGACCGGGCGGACGGCCTTTAATTTCATGTCCAACGAGCAGCTCGCCCCGATGGCGGCGCAGCAATTCCTGCAGATGCGGCAGGAGATCCCGCCGACCCGGAATGCGGCCTTGCAAGCTCGGGTTCAGCGGATCGGGGAGCGGATTGTGGTGGCCGCCCGTGGCCGAGGGGCCAACATCCAGCCCCCTGAACAGTGGGAGTTCGTGGTCTTTGCCGACCCGCAACTGAACGCCTTTGCGATGCCCGGCGGTAAAGTGGGCTTCTACGAGGGGATACTAGCCCTGATGGAGACGGACGACGAGATTGCAGTGGTGATGGGGCACGAGGTGGGCCACGTGGTGGCCAATCACGGTGGGGAGCGGGTCAGCCAGCAGCTCGGGATCTCCGCAATCGGGCTGGGCCTTCAGCTGGGCCTCGGGCAGTCGGAGCTCGGTGGCTCGACGCAACAGGCCATTTTAGTGGCTTACGGGATCGGTTCAGGGGTCGGGCTGCTGAAATACAGCCGCGATCATGAGTCCGAAGCTGACACCTTGGGTCTGATTTACATGGCCGAAGCGGGCTACAATCCCACGGCGGCGTTGACTTTCTGGGGAAAGATGGAGGCCAAAGCGGGTGGCGCGGCGGGGGTTCCCGAGTTCCTTTCCACCCACCCGAGCCACGGCACCCGGATTCGCGACATCCAGGCTAAGCTCCCCGAAGTAATGCCCATCTATGAGGCTAACCGGGGCCGTTTTGAGCGGGTCAGCCAGCGTTAGAGTTACCCCAATTGGCGAAGTGGCGGGTTGACGGCCCTGGGCCGAGCCGGGACTCCCTGACGCGGAACCGCGCATTTCGAGCGGATTTCGGGATTTAGTTGACGGGTGGTTGGTGCGGGAGTATCTTCCGCCCCTTATTTGAGTGGTAAGCGACGGGAGACTCCCGATGGCTAACTGCCTCCAGAACTCGCCGATGAACCTTAAAGACACGCTAAACCTCCCCCAGACCGCCTTTCCTATGCGCGGGGATCTGGTGCAGCGGGAGCCGGAGCGGTTGGCGCACTGGGAGCGCGAAAGGCTCTACGAGAAGATCCAGGCCCGACGGGAGGATTGCCCGACCTTTATTCTGCATGACGGCCCGCCTTTTACCAACGGTGATGTCCACCTCGGGACCGCACTGAACAAGATCCTGAAGGATACGATTTTGCGGTTCAAGTCGATGCGTGGCTACCGGACGCCTTACGTGCCGGGCTGGGACTGCCACGGGCTGCCGATCGAGCACAAGGTGGCCCTGCGGCTACGGGCCGAGGGGCGGGACCTGGCTCCTGCCGCCCTGCGGGAGGAGTGCGCGGCCTTTTCAGCGGGATTCATCGAAACCCAACGGGCACAATTTCAGCGTCTGGGCGTCTTGGCCGACTGGGGCCGCGAGTATAAGACGATGAACCCGGCCTACGAGGCGCAGATTTTGCGGACTTTCGCGGCCTTCGTCGAGCACGGCCTGGTTTATCGCAGTAAGAAGCCCGTTTATTGGTCGATCCCCTGCGGGACGGCTCTGGCCGAGGCCGAGGTGGAATACCACGCCCACGCCACCCCGGCGATTTACGTGGGTTTTGCGGTCGAGGCAGGCGCGGCGGACCGCTATGGCTTACCAGAGGGCACCGAGGTGGTGATCTGGACGACCACCCCGTGGACAATTCCGGCCAATCTCGCCATCGCCGTTCACCCAGACCTGACCTACGTGGTCGTCCGGGAAACAACCGCAGTGGAAGGCACTGGCCTTGCTGAGGTCGGCCATCAACCGGAGTCGCAGCCGACGGATTCCGGGCGGTATTTTTTGGTGGCCGAGGCCCTCTGGGAGGGTGTTGCTAAGAAAACCGGTCGCGCTTGGGAAGTGGTCAAGCGCGTGGCGGGGCGGGACTTGGAGCACCTGCCAACGCGGCACCCGCTGATCGACCGGCCGTCACCGGTCGTGCTGGCCAATTACGTCACCACTGAGGCGGGGACGGGGTGCGTGCATACCGCACCGGGTCACGGGATGGAGGATTACCTGACTGGCCTGGCCTACGGGCTAGAGATTTACTGCCCGCTGGACGATGCCGGTTGTTACCTCGACGATGGCCAGGTGCCGCCGGAGTTGGTGGGGGTCTCCGTTCTCGAGACCGACGGAAAGTGCCCAGCCAACATCGAGGTTTTGAAGCTGTTGCAGGGCACTGGGGCCTTATTGGGTAAAGAAAATCATCGGCACCAGTATCCCCACTGTTGGCGGTCGAAAACGCCGGTGATTTTTCGCGCGATGGACCAGTGGTTCGTCGGGCTCGACCGTCACGAGACGCGCCAGCGGGTCTTGGCGGCCATCGAGAAGGTTTCTTGGGTGCCGGAGTGGGGCGTGAAGCGGATTCGGGCGGCGGTGGAGAACCGCCCAGACTGGTGCATCAGTCGGCAGCGCTCCTGGGGGGTGCCGTTGCCCGTTTTTTACCGTCCTGACGGCGAGGCGTTGCTCGATGCGGGCGTAATTCGACACCTGGCGGACGTTTTCGAGCGGCAGGGCTCCACGGCGTGGTTCCAGCAGACCGTGGCGGAGCTGCTGGCCGGGGCCGTGTTGCCGGAGGGGTTTTCAGTGGGGGAACTCGTGGCTGGTCGGGATACGCTGGATGTCTGGATCGACTCCGGTTGCTCCCACCGGGCGGTTTTGGCGGTGCAGGAGGGGCTTTCCTGGCCGGCGGACCTCTACTTGGAGGGTTCCGACCAGCATCGGGGCTGGTTCCAGAGTTCCCTTTGGACCGCGATGATCGCCGATGGTGCCCCGCCGTTTCGGCAGGTGCTGACCCACGGTTTCATCGTCGAGGAGACCGGTGAGAAGATTTCGAAGAGCAAGGGGGCGATGAGTTCCGACCAGTGGGTGCAGGCTTACGGGGCGGATCTGGTGCGCCTGTGGGTCGCCTCGCAGGATTTTCGCGGCGACATCAAGTTGTCTAAGGATCAGTTCGAGAAGAACGTCCGAAATACCTACCGCAGCCTCCGCAACACGTTGCTTTATCAACTCGGCAACCTCAGCGACTTTGACCGCGCCCGCGATGCCGTACCGTTGGAAGCCCTGGAGCCGCTCGATCAGTGGGCCTTGGGCCAGTTGGCCTTGTTTTTAGATCGGGTCACCGAGGCCTATGACCGTTTTGAGTTTCACCGGGTTTACCAGGAGGTGGATAACTTCGTCGGGGTGACGCTGTCGCGGCTTTACCACGATATGTTGAAAGACCGTCTCTACACCTACGGGCGCACGTGGGTGAGTCGCCGGAGTGCCCAGACGGTGGTGGACGAGATTTTCCGGGCCCTCGTGCGGGTGCTGGCCCCGATACTGACTTTTACCGCCGATGAGGCGTGGAGCTACTACCGCGCTGGGCAGGAGTTGGCTGTCGGGGAGAGCGTCCACCTGCAAGATTGGCCAGTGGTGCCGGAGGAATGGCGCCACCTGCCGGCGGTCGAGCCGATCGGTGCCATTTTGAGCCTCCGCGACGTCGTTAACGAGGCACTGGAGGGGCTGCGGCGGGAAAAGGCCAAGAGCCTGGATGGGCACCTGATTTTCACCGTGGCGGCTGACAGCCCACTGCGGGAGCCGCTGGAACGGTTCCGCGAGGCACTTCCGGAGCTTTTCATCGTTTCCCAAGTTTCTATCGAGGTGGTTGAGGACATCACGTCGTCGGAGCGTTTCCTCGGCAGTGACCCGCTGGGCGGCGCGAGCAGTGGCCACTCGGTGGCCGTGCGGGTGGAACGCGCCACCGGTGAGCGTTGTCCGCGGAGCTGGCGGTGGGTGCCGGAGTTGGTTTCGGCCGGAGCCTACGGAAGGGTCTCGCCCCGAGACCGCGACGCGCTACTTAGCCCCTAGCCCCCTTCCGGCGGCCCCTTTAAGCCGCCTCTTCCGGAACCTTCAGAACCCTGTAAGGATCATCTTTTTTTCATCAATTTTCCCCTTAAGTTTCGAGCCACCCTGGGGCTTTTCGTTCCTTCACCATCGCAACCTGACCCTCATTTTTGCCCAATTTTTCTATGCCCTCTCCGAAAAAAGCTGCCGCCCCTGCCGCCCCTGTCGCTGATGCGGCGGCCAATGCCCCCGATGCGTCCTCGGAAATTAAGCCCAAAGCTGCCGCCCCGAAAGTCCCCGCTACCAAAGTGAGCGCTTCAAAGCCCGCTGGTGCGTCGAAGTCTGTTGGCGATAAGCTTGTCGGAACGAAGAAAGCAGTTGCCAAGGAGGTGTCGATGAAGCCCCAAAGTGACAGTGCTTCAGGCGATTCGGCGGCATCAGGGAAGGCGGTTAAGTCCGGTAAAGGAGCGGCTTCGGGTGGCTCGCCGGGGGGCGCGGTTGGCGGAGCCACTGGTGATTCCGCAGAATCGGGGAAAAAGGGCGGGCTGAAGGCCGGGTTGAGTGCCGGGGGCACCGTTCCTGCGGCCAAGTCTTCTAAGGTGCGAGAAGGGGCGCCGGTGACGACGAAAATTTTGAAAAAGAAGGTGAAGGGTCAAAAACCGGCCCCCGTGGCGGGCCTGCTTCGGTTGGAGTCTACTCGGCAAATTGCCTGCGTGAGCCGCCCTCTCCCCCAGCCCCGCGTGCGCGGGAGAGCAAACCACGGTCGGCGACGC
>DAIQNO010000003.1:12974-24884 GCA_036788355.1 Opitutales bacterium
TGCTTCGTGAAGTTGATCCGTCAACGGTGCCGGCGCGGGTGGCTCCGCCGCAGCCCAACGAAGAGGACGCGCAACGCATTCTCGGTGCCAGAAGACGCAGCCAGACGCCATCGCACTTCAAGCCCGTCCGGAAGGGTAACACCCCGATCGTCTTTACGATGGAGGACGTCTCAGAGATTCTTCAGAAACGGCGTCCGGAGCAAAATGGCCAGGAGAACACCTCTACCGCGAAGAAGGCCGCTTTGGAGGCCAGCCCAGTCATCCCGGTGCGTAAGAGTAATCACTCCGTGGCGTCGTTGGCTGACATCCTCGGCTACGACCCAACCGTGCAGAAGGAAAAGCCGCAGGAGCGGAAGGGGACAGTCCGCCCGGAGTGGCAGGCTTATTACAATTCCCTCCTCGATCTGCGAAATCACCTGCGGCAGGGGCTTTCCCAACACGCCAGCGAGACGTTGCGGCGTTCTGCTAAGGACGACAGCGGCGATCTCTCGGGCTATGGTCAACACATGGCGGACGCGGGGACCGACGCTTTTGACCGGGACTTCGCCCTTTCCCTCGTTTCCAGCGAGCAGGACGCGCTCAACGAGATTGAAGATGCGATCAGTCGGATTTTTGATGGCAGCTATGGCGTCTGTGAGATTACCGGGGAGGTCATTGCGCCAGAGCGGTTAGAGGCGGTGCCCTTCACGCGGTATTCTCTGGATGGCCAGAAGCAGCTTGAGAGCACCCGGCGGATGCAGAAGCAGCGTGGCGGGTTGTTCAGCGATGTCGATGAGGATACCCCGGTGATGGGTGAAGACGATGACAGCTAACCCAGCGGTTTCGGAAGAGGGGGAGCCCCGCCTGAAGGTGTCGGCTTATCGGTGGCTGCTGGGCCTGGCGATGGGGGTGGTGGTGCTCGACCAGCTTACGAAAGGGTGGATTATGGCCGTGCTGCCGGCGGGAACCTGGCAGGTAGGCGGGCCGGATTACCTGCCGCAGGCGATCCCCGTCATCCCCGACTTTTTCTACCTCGTCCACGTCCTCAATGACGGCGCGGCCTGGAGTATTTTGCGGGGGAAGGGCTTCCTTCTTGGGCTTTTCGGCCTGGGGGCCTTGGCGGGCATCTGGGTTTTCCGTCGGGCCCTGGAGTTGCACCGCTACCCGCAACAGTGGCTCTTTGGGCTGGTGGCGGGTGGGATTGCGGGCAACGTCATCGACCGGCTCCGATGGGGCCATGTCGTGGACTTCCTCGATTTTCACTTTGGCAGCTACCGTTACCCATCCTTTAATGTCGCCGATGCGGCCATCTGCGTGGGGGTGGTCGGCTTAATCATTTACAGCCAGTTTTTCGGGCCGAAAACGTCGCCCGGCGGGGCCGCAGGCGCCGACGGGGCGGGGCCCCCGGTGGTAGCCGAGCCGGAGCCTGCGAAGTCGAGTGCATCTTCTTTGACGGGGTCGGCGGGCGGTGCTTCTGGTGGCGTGGGGGAACCGGCAGAGCCCGGGGTGTCGGGGTCGTGAAACCCGGCTGAGGTGGCTTTAGTGGTGGGGGGTGGCGCGGTGTTGGCGGGCCTGGAAGTGCTGGCGGAGGGCCTGGATGTAGGGGCCGTCGGTGCTGATGGGCAGGTGGGGGATGCCGATCCGGCTGAGGCGGCGGGTGAGGTCGAGGTAGTGCTGCCGGGCCTGCTGAACGTAGGCGTCGCGGACGGCGGGGTCACGGGTATTGACTTCTTGCCAGGTGCCGGTTTCGGCGTCTTCCAAAGTGATGGTGCCCACCTGGGGGATGGCGTGCTCGGTGGGGTCGCTGAGGATGAAGGCAGTGAGGTCGTGGCGGCGGTGGGTGAAGTCGAGCTTGGGGAGGAGGGTGCTGCGCAGCGTGGGGTCGTGGAAGTCGCTGAGCAGAAAGGTGATGCAACGGCGTTTCTGGACGCGGTTGAGGGTGTCGAGGGCGTTGGGGATGTCGGTGCCCTGGCCCTGGGGGGCAAAGTGCAGACAGTCGCGGAGCAGCCGCAGGAGGTGGCGTCGGCCTTTCTTGGGGAGGAGCAGGTGCTCGACGCGGTCCGTGAAGAGGAGGAGGCCGACTTTGTCGTGATTGCGGGCGGCGGCGAGGCTCAGCACGCAGGCCAGTTCGGCGGCGCGTTCACGCTTGGTCTGGGTGGTGCTGCCGTAGTCGCCGGAGGCGGAAAGGTCGAGCAGCAGAAAGACGGTCAGCTCGCGCTCTTCGCGGAATTGCTTGATGAAGGGGCGGTTCATGCGTGCTGAGACGTTCCAGTCGATGCCTCGGACGTCGTCGCCGGGTTGGTATTCCCGGACTTGCTCAAAGTCCATGCCCTGGCCCTTGAAAATGCTGTGGTAGGCACCGGTAAGGGCATCAGTGACGAGGCGTCGCGACCGGATTTCGAGCTGGCGGACTTGTTGGTAAACTTCGCGGGGTGGCAGCATGGCAGCGGTCTGGTTGGGAGGGGTTGGGTGAGCGTGGCGCGGCGGAACGACGGCGTGTCGAGTCGGGCAGAGCGTGGTTACTTTGGTGAGTTGGGAGTGTAGGGAGGCACTGGGTCACGGGCCTAGACGAGGCCATCGGCAGCCGCAGAGTTTACCCACTGTTGCGGGGTTTGGTGGGTGCGGAGGTGAAACCAGCGGCTGAAATGAGAGGCTGAGCTAAAACCGTGTTGTTGGGCAATTTCTTTACAACTGTAGCGGTGGGCTTGCAGGGCGGTCTTGATGGCGGCTTCGAGGCGTTGGGCGTCCCAGGATTTCAGGGTGAGGCCGAGTTGCCTCCGGAAAACCCGTCGGAGGTGCGGGAGGCTGAGGCCGGTGGCCTGGGCGACCTCGGCCTCCCGGAGGGGTTTTTCCAGCGGTCGGGTAGCTAAAAATTGCATGGCCAGAGTGACTGCGGGGTGGAGGTGATGCTCGGCGGCGGAAACCGTCTGGGTGCCCATGGCCTCGGCGAGGGCGCAAAAGCAATCCGCCATCCGGGCGTTGAGGCGGATGCGCTGCAGAGTGTTCAGTGGGAGCGTGGTCAGGTCAGGCTTGGTGCAGAGGTCAAGGTGGAGCTTTTCGGAAAGGTAGGTGCGGAGTGCGAAAACGGCTTGGTGAAGAGGTGCTGTTGAGGGGGCTACGGGTGTCGGTGTCAGTATTTCCGGTGGGTGGGTTCCGTCCGTGCATTGCCGCGCGGGGGAAGGGCGGGCAGGCTGTCGCGGTGCGTTGAGGTGGTGAGGGGCCACCCAGGGGGTCGTTGGGCACAGGAGCATGCGCCCGTCGGGGTGGCTGGCGCGAAACCGGAGAGAGGCGACGGTGGCGTCCGCCGAAAAGACCTCGTAGCGGCGCAGTGGGGTCGGGGTGATCCAGTGGCCTGCCGGGACGTAGCGCGAGCCGCCTTCCCAATGCAGGGTGACGTAGCCGCGGGTAAGGTGCCAGAGGGTAAGCTCGCGGGAAGAGCGCCAGTGCTGGCCGGGTTGGTAGTAGCGGCTGACGGGGCCTTCCCAATACCAGAGGGTTTCAATCAAGGGGCCAAGGGGAGCGGCCATGCTCGTTTTATGCAACGAAATGTCCGCTTTTTGAAGGGCTAAGTGCTTGGGGCAGGCTCATTTTTGGCGCAGTGTTCTGCAATGCCCCGTTGTTTAGATTTTGTGGCGCCCTTGGCTAAGGTGGGCTGGCAGCCGGTCGGTCGCGTGACGGCGCGTTCGGCGCGGGAGATTGGATCGTCACCATGGGGTATTGGCTTGGAGACGATGGATCGCGGTTATGTGGATTTTGCGCCGGTGGCACCCTACCTGGGGCCGTTGGGCGCGACGGAGGCTCGGGTGCAGGCGGGCTGGGCGCGTTGTGACCCAGGGCCAGGGAGGCCGCTGGAGTGGTCTTGGCTCGACGAGATCGTGGAGGGTTGTCTTGCCGCCGGGGTGCGGCCGTGGTTGCAGACCTCCTACGGAAATCCTTCCTATGAGGGCGGGGGCGGGATTGGCTTGGTGCAGGGTGTCCCGCAATCGCCGGAGGCTCTGGCGGCCTGGGATCGCTGGGTGGCGGCCTTGGTAGAGCGTTACCGGGATCGGGTGACGACTTACGAGATCTGGAATGAGGCGGACCATCGTGAAGCGGTGACGGTTGAGGATTACGTCTCCCTCTACTTGCGGACGGCGCGCATCATCCGTGAGCGGCAGCCTCAGGCGCACCTGATCGGGCTGTCGTTGGCCGGAAACCTGACTTTCGCTGAGGGGTTTATGCGGGCCATGGCGGAGGGGGATTTTGGCTCCCTGATCGATGCCATCACCTTCCACGGCTACCCCGTGAACCCTGATCATGAATATGAAATGTTTGACCGGCTGGTTGCGCTGCGGGACCGTTGGTTGCCGGGGGTGGAGCTGCGCCAAGGGGAGACGGGTTGTCCGTCGCAGCGGATGGAGGGTATCTCGCTGGCGTTGAACAAGGATGATTGGACTGAGCGCAAGCAGGCCGTCTGGAATCTCCGGCGGCTGCTGAACCATCACCGGCGGGGCATCCGGATGAGTCTGTTTCAACTGGCCGATATGCGCTATAGCCGGGAGCGGGGTGCCTTGTTTGAAGGGCTCAACCCCAAGGGGCTGGTGGCTTTGCGGGAGGATAAGTCGGTCTCCCACGTGAAGCCTGCGTATTTTGCGGCGCAGCACGTTTTCTCGCTTTGGGACAGTGGCTACCCGCTGCGCCCCCTGGCTCCTCTGGCCGCGTCGGCGGAGCCTGCGGAGGTCGCGGCCTTTTGCTGGCAGCGGGCGGGGCACCCGTCTCCCAACTTGATCGCCTGGTGGCAGTGCGCGGAGCGTCCGAGCCTGGTGACGCCGGAGTTGGGCAGGGTGATATTTCCGGATCTGCCGCCGCTGGTGGATCCGGTGCTGATCGACTTGCTCAGCGGGACCGTCTTCACGTCGAGGGGTAGCGGCGACCTTCGGGCTCCGCTGGAGCTTCCCTGCGCGGACAGCCCTTTCGTGCTGATCGAGCGGGGGACGCTCCCTTGGCAACCGATGGAATCAGGGGCCCTCAGCGTCGGCTGAGATTTTTTGCCGGAGTCAATTTTTTCGATGTTCACTTCATGAACGCCCCGCTGATCCACGATGATTTTTTGCTGACGACGCCTTGGGCGCGTCGGCTCTACCATGAGGTGGCGGCACCGCTATCGATCGTTGATTTTCACTGTCACCTCGACGCTACGGTGCTGGCGGCTAACCTACCTTCGGAAAACCTGGCCCAGCTTTGGGTGACGACGGATCCCTATAAGCATCGCGCGATGCGGATGGCGGGGGTGCCAGAGCGTCTGATTACGGGAGAGGCCACGGATTTTGAGAAATTCCAGGCTTGGGCTTCGGTGTGCCCAGAGACGCTCGGGGGGCCGCTTTTTCACTGGTCGGCGCTCGAGCTGAAGCGGGTCTTCGGCGTAGAGGTTTTACTCTCGCCGGAGACGGCGGCGGGGGTCTGGGAGGTGGCCAACGCGCATCTGGCCACGCCTGAGGGGCGTCCGCAGGCGTTGCTCCGGCGGGCCAAGGTGGTGTCGGTGGGCACCTCAAACTCTTTGGATGAGGACCTCGGGGCGCATCGCCAGTTGGCTTCGGAACGTGCCTCCGCCGGAGGGTATTCCGGCAGCGGGGACGCGGATTTCCCGGCGGTGCGGGTGATTCCGACTTTGCGCGACGCGGCGGTGGTCGAGGTGTTGCGTTTTGACGAGTTTTCGGCACTGGGTTGTTGCTTGGCGGATCACGGCGTGGCCGGTTCGGCAGACCTCGAGGCCCTCCTGCCGTTGGCGCGGGAATACGCGCGCCGCGGGTGGGTTTTGCAGCTTCACCTTGGGGCGCAGCGGCAGACCAGCAGCCGCCTGCGTCGGCTGGCGGGACCAGCGGGCGGCTACGCGACGATCGGCAACGCCGTAGAGGTCACGGCGCTGTGTCGATTCCTGGATACGCTGGAATCGGAAGGATTACTGCCCCGCACCATTCTGTTTCCACTCAATCCCGGCGATTACGCGGCTTTAGCGACGTTGACGGGTTCTTTTGCGGAAGATGGGGTGCCGGGAAAGGTGCAGCTCGGGCCAGCATGGTGGTTTAACGACCACGCCTGGGGAATCCGGCACCACCTGGAGCTGCTGGCCAATTACGGGCTCCTGGCGACCTTTATCGGGATGACGACCGATTCGCGGAGTCTGCTTTCGACGGTGCGCCATGAGTATTTTCGGCGGCACCTTTGCGCGTGGTTGGGGGAACAGGTGGCCGGTGGGACTTTTCCGGCTGATTTCCCGCTGCTGGCCAGGCTGGTCTCGCGCCTGTGTTATGACAATGCGGCGGCCTATCTGCCCGGGTTTGGCCGGTGAATCGTTGGCGGTGAATTTTTCTGAAAATCCCCTGAGTTCACCCATCACCCTTAACTTCCGGATAAAAACCACCCCTAGTTTCCGCATTTAACCATGCCCCCCTCTTCACCCGGCACTGCCGTTTCATCGAGCGCCCTTCCGACGCACCGCTACCTTCACGCTCTGCCTGCCTTGGCGTCTGGCGAAAGGGTCACCGGTCCGTCGCGGGTTTTGAACCTTGCCGGACGCCTGGGAGTGCAGGCGACGAGTATCCACACTGCCATCTGTCTCGGAGGGCATCCGTTCAAGAGTCCGCGTGGGACGGTCGTGCAGTGGTTTTTCGCGCTAGAGGACTTGGCGTGCAGTGTTATTTTTGACCACATGCGGATCGACAATCCGCATTTTGCCAACTATCCATTTTTGTCAGATTGCGCGACGCCTCGCGATTACGGGGCCTCGCACTTTTTCTTTGGCTGGTTTCGATTCAATGAATTGCGGGCGCAGTTTTACCGGGGGATGAACCACTGGGAGGGGTTGAATGCGCCTCAGAAGGCGTGGGTGCAGGCAGTGCCCTTCAACGAGTTTCGGCAGCATCGCTGGTATCAGGTCGCCTTCACGTGGGACGACGGTGCCGAGGAAATGCGCTTGAGCGTCAACGGGATCCTGGTCGGCACCAATGACCGTTTTCACCGAGAGTATCACCGCGAGGAGTGCGGGCCGGAGCTGTTCACGGGGCACCCCGCGCTGTGCCACGGTGAGGTGAGCCTTTACGACCAGGTGTTGACGGATGCCGAGATCTATGCGGCCTACTGGGCCGGGGCACCGGATTTTGACGCTGCCGAGGAGACTCGATTGCGCCACCGTTTTGCGGGGGAGGCGCTGGCGGACTTCTCGTTTACGCCAGGGCCAAACTGGGTGCCGCAGCTTGACCTGAGCCTTCGGGAGCCAGAGCACCTCGGGCACTTCTACCTCCAGGGGCAGAGCGCTGGCGTGCGGGTCGAACCCGAGGGGCTGCGGGTCAAGACGCCGCCGGTGCGGTTTATCAAGGAAAACACCGAGCAACAGGTCTATCTCTGGTCGGAGGCTACTTTTGAGGGCAACATCTACGTCGAGTTTGAGTGGCTCAGCCACGCCCCGGCGGGTCTGGGCTTGTTGATGGTTCACGCCTCCGGGATGGCTCGGGAGGATTTCATGGCGGACTATCCTCGGAAAACGACCGGGAAGATGACCACCGTCCACGGAGAAAATGTCCGCAACTACCACTGGGAGTTCTACCGGGAAATGCACGATGTGCGTAACGATGTCGGCACCGCCTTTAGCCGCAAAAACCCGTTCGCCTTCCGTAATGGCTTTGGCGCGGCGCCCGCTCCCTTTAAGCTTGGCGTCTGGCATCGGTTACAATACTTGCAGCAGGGGGGCTGTCTGCGTGGGGCGATCGACGGCAAAGTGCTGCTGGAAATTGACGACTCCTCGTGGACCAATTCCGGCTGTATCCTTAACTATGGGCACCTCGGCCTGCGCTGTATGCTCAACACCGACATGCAGCTAAGAAACCTCAAGGTTTTTACGGAAAAATTGCCGTTTCAGGTCGTGTTTAATTAACCAGAATCTTTATTGGTCTTAGGGCACAATAAGAAAGCTCGTTCAACAGGAGATCGCGGAGAGCGCAGAGGAGTTATTTTAGTGAGTGATTGGAATCGTGAGTGATGAGCTGAGTATCAACCCACCACCGGTATCACATTGTTTTCGCCAACTGTTTTTCTATTTCTACCAAAAACGACTCAGGAGAACTCAATTTTATGGATAGTGAAGTCAGCAACGGAAATTGCGTAGCGGTGGTGACCGGTGCGGGGGGCACGCTGTGTTCGGCGATGGCCAAGGACTTGGCGCGCCAGGGTTTCCGCGTGGCGCTGCTGGGGCGGACGCTGGGCAAACTGGAAGCGGTCGCTGGGGAGATTTTGGCGGCGGGAGGCACGGCTTTGGCGGTGGCGGTAGATGTGACCGACATTGCCGCAGTGCGGGCGGCCGGGCAGCGGGTGCTAGAGGCTTTGGGGCCGTGCCGGGTGCTGGTCAACGGGGCCGGGGGGAAGCTCGATGGGGGCGTGATGAGTGGCGTGGAGTTTACGCCCGAGGAGCTGGAGCCCGATGCCAAGGTGCTGGGGTTTTTCAACTGCGATATGGAGGTTTTTCGGAGAGAGGTGGACCTGAACCTCTGCGGCACGGCGATTCCGTCCCAAGTTTTCGGGCGGCAGATGGCCCAAGTGGGCGGCGGCTCGATCGTCAATTTCGCCTCGATGACGAGCTTTCGCCCGCTGTCGAAAGTGGCTCCTTATGCCGCTGCCAAGGCGGCGATCGTCAACTACACCCAGTGGCTGGCGGCGTATTTGGCTCCGGCCAACATCCGGGTCAACGCCATTGCGCCGGGCTTTTTCATCAATGACCGCAGCCGCAAGCTGCTCTACCGTGAGGACGGCTCGCCGAGCCCGCGCGGAGCCCAGGTGTTGCACCACACGCCAATGCGGCGGTTCGGCGAAGCCGAGGAACTGCTGGGCTGCCTGAATTGGCTGATTGATGACCGTGCCTCCGGCTTCGTCACGGGCATCACCGTCCCCGTCGATGGCGGTTTCTTGGCCTGCCCCGGAACCTAGCGCCGGGGTAAGCGCGAAACGGACGTTTCCACCATTTTTCCGATGATTCTCTGCGATTTTTTGCCCGCCCGCCGGGATCGTTCCTGGGACTTGGCACTGCAGGTGGGCGTTACGCACGCCATCTGCAAGTGTGCTCCGGAACTGACCGGTCTGGCCGCCCCTGACGATCTGGATGCGCTGCGGCTGATCCGGGACCGCTTTGCCGAGGCCGGTTTTACCTTGTATGGGCTCGAAGGTGACGAGTTTGACATGCGCCGCATCAAGCTCGGCTTGCCGGGCCGAGATGAGGACATTGCACGCTACCAGCGGATGTTGGCCAACATGGGGCAGCTCGGCATCCCGCTGTTGTGCTACAATTTCATGGCCACGATTGGCTGGTTTCGGACGCAGGCGCACCTGCCGACGAGGGGCGGCGCCATCACCAACCGCTTCCGCCTTTCAGAGGTCGATGCGGCGTTGGTGCCCGAGGCTGACCGTGTCAGTGAGGGCCAACTGTGGGAAAATTACGCCTACTTTATTAAACGAGTCATCCCGGTGGCCGAGGCGTCCGGCGTCGTGATGGGGCTGCATCCAGACGATCCGCCGTTGTCGCCGTTGCGCGGCGTCGGGAGGATTTTTACCAGTGCGGACAACTTTGCCCGCGCGATGGCATTGAGTGACTCTCCGGCGCATGGCATCACCTACTGCCAGGCCAATTTTCGGGCGATGGGTGAGGATATTTTTGCCACCGCGACACGCTTCAAGGATCGGCTGGCTTTCGTGCATTTCCGGGATGTGGAGGGCACGGCGGAGGACTTTTCGGAAACGTTTCATGATAATGGCCCCACGGATATGGCGGCGATGCTCAAGCATTACCATGACCTCGGCTTTCGCGGGCCGATCCGCGTGGATCATGTCCCCTCATTGGCGGGCGAGGAGGATTTACCCCACGGTTACGCGATGCTCGGGCGCCTTTTCGCCGTGGGCTACATGAAAGGCATCCTCGATGCCCACCGGATTCGCTATGCTTAAAAAGAGTTATCGGTTTTTTAACAGGAGGACGCAGAGCGCGCAGAGATTGTTCGATCAAAAATCTTCTAAAAATTATCGATCTTCATCACAGAGATGAAGATGACCCATGGCCTCTGCTTGCGAAACTCCGCGATGCACGCCTAAATCGGGCCTCCACTCTGCGCTCTTTGCGGTCGCCGGTTTAGATCCATCGCTAGACTTTATCTTCAATCCAATCACCAGCTTTTTATTGTCTCATTTTTAAGCTATTTTTCTGTTCCCTGTTTTGTAACAACCCTTAGCTCCTGTCCTGTTATGTCTGATAAGAATCTGAATGCCGATATTGAAGCCTACAAAAAAGAAGTGGGCATGATGAACCTCGAGAAGCTGATCGCTGAGCGGGAGTATATCTCCACCAAGGCGTTTCCGATCCCGGTGAAGGAATTGCTGTCGCGCTATGAGGCGCTCTACACGGGGGCGATTTCGGATGTGTTGCGTGAACATGCTCTGCTCGATCAAGCGCTGCCCGGTCACTTAGTGCCCCTGCGCCCGGAGCGGACGGTGGCTGGGTTAGCCTTTACGGTCAAGAGTGCGCCCAATGTCAAGATCACCGGGGAGATGACTTTCCGGACGCAGATGATTTCTGAACTGCCGGCCGACTCCATGGTCGTGTGGGATGCTTCGGGTGACCTTAAAGCCACCCTGTGGGGCGGGGTGATGACGGCCACCGCGGTGGGCCTCGGTGTGAAGGGGGCGGTGATTGATGGCGGCATCCGGGACACCCATCAGATTTTGGAAAAGGACTTTCCGGTTTATTACAAGCATCGCATCCCTAACGGTTCCCTGGGGCGGTGCTTGATCACGCACTATCAGGTGCCGATCAAGATCGGCGATGTGGTCATCCGTCCGGGCGATGTGGTTTTGGGGGATATTGACGGGGTGGTCGTGGTGCCGCGGGATATTGCCCTGGAGGTGCTTTTGCGGGCGGAGGAAATCCGGGCCAACGAGAAAGTGATTTTTGGCTGGGTAGCGGAGGGCAAGACGGTCGAGGAAATCACCGAAAAGGGCGGGTATTTTTAGCAGCGGGTCTTTTCCGCGCACCGCCGACGCTCCGATCCCTCCAGGATTAAGCGGGTAGTGCGTGGTCTGGCTCGGGGTCGGAACGGAGGTTAGCCCCTCTAGCCTCCGGCCCAATCGGTGTCCTCCCAGCCAAGATTGAAGAGCTTTGCACAATTTCCTTGATTTTTCGCGTCAGATGCCTCAGCGTCGCTTCAGTTGTCCACTTTTCTGTAACTCTATTCCTGCTTTAGCCATGAAACATCTCCGAGTATTCTTCGCCCTCCTCGCCATCGGCTTCGCCGGTTTTACGGGTGCTTTCGCGCAGCAATCCCTGCAACAAGGCACCGTCAAGGCCTTCATGGTGCGCGGTGAGGTGCGTCTCGTTAACAACGCCAGCGGACAGTCCACCCGACTGCTGCGCGGCACCGAGTTCAGCCAAGGCTTTTCAGTCATCACTGGGGAAGGAGCCTCGGCTTTGCTGCTTTTTTCCAATGGTTCGACGATCAACCTGACGCCGAACAGCCGCATCAACGTGGCGGAGTTTTTACAACAATCTTACAACCCCAGCCTCGGCAACTACGCGTCGCTAGCGGCAGATCCGAGCGTCTCAAGGGCCGAGCTGAAGCTCGACTACGGCTCGTTGACGGGTGAAGTCCGCAAACTGCGAGAAGATTCGGCGTTTAACGTCACGACTCCAGCAGGTGCCGCAGGCATCCGGGGAACAACCTACATCGTTACCCACAACGCTTCTACCAACACGACGACGATCACCAACGTTCGTGGAACCGTTTTGGCGACCTTCCAGGGTGACGTTTTCAATGTCGCCGAGTCTCAGACGGTGACTTTGGTCGGCGGCGTGGTTACGGAGATGACGATCGAGCAGATGGCAACGGCGGCGTCGCAGTCCGACGCTGAAGAGGCTGGGGT
>DAIQNO010000004.1:0-10047 GCA_036788355.1 Opitutales bacterium
GGGTCAGTTCTGCCGAGCAGGCGGCACTAGTTCGCTACCTCGATCGGTTGCAGGCGAGGATTGAAGCGAATTGGAAACGCCCAGCCATGCCAGCGGGTTATACGGCGGAGATCAGTCTGACGGTGCAGCCTGATGGCTCTATCACCGGGGTGCAGCTACTGCGCACCAACGCCCCGGAAGCTTTCGTCAACACCGTTGTCCAGGCGGCGGTCAGCGTTGTCCCGTTGGGGCCGCCCCCGCACGGGAAAGAGCTGCGAGCCCGCTTCACTTTCCGATTGAATTAGCGCAACCCGGCCCGGCGCGATCGGTTGGAGGTCAAAACTGAGGAATCACCGCCGCTTTTCTTGCAGAAGCTTTTCTTTCGGCGCCCCTTCAGGGGGGGGAATCGCTGTGGCGACCGTTGATGTCTGCACGTCATGCGGGGCGGTCGAGGGCGACCTCGCATCGTTACCGAGTTGTCACAAAGTTTCCGCTGGTCGAGTTGGGAGTTGCGGTGCCATTCAATAGAAGAGACGATAAAGATTCCTCTCTTGGATTGCGTTGATTTTCTTATGCAGACTCTGGCTGACCTTCCCCTGGCATCCGTGGAAATGCTGCCGACCGCCACCGGCGAGGAGGTTGACGGTGCATTCAAAGGGAATCCGCAACTGGCCGGGGTCGTGATGGCTGGGGGTGAGTATGACGGTCAGGTGCTGACGCGGAATGCCTTCTATCAGCAGATGAGCCGACGCACGGGCTTCGATCTCTTCGCACGCCGTCCGATCACTGCGGTGCTTCAAGTAACGCCCCTGTTCAATTTTGAGTTACCCGCCGAGACGCCGGTAGCGGAGGCGGTCGAGCGCTCAATGCAGCGCGGTGAGGGGCAGACCTACGAGCCGATCTGCGTGCGCCAGCCCGATGGACGGTTGGGCCTGGTGAGTTTCAATCAGCTCGTGCTGGCCCAGTCGGCGACGTTGGAGACCATGATGGAGCAGATCAACGAGCGGAACCGCCAAGTGCAGGATAGTATCCGCTATGCCGAGCGGATCCAGCACTCCATGATCTTTAGCGAAACGCAGGAGCTGCCGAGTTATCTGGATTATTTTACGATTTACCGCCCGCGCGACATTGTCTCCGGTGACTTCTATTGGATTGCAGAGAAAGAGGGCTACCTTTTTGTGGCGGTGGCGGACTGCACGGGCCACGGCGTGCCTGGGGCGTTTATGTCGCTGATTGGGCATGGTCACCTGAGTTCTTTGGTGCAGTTGGAACGCCTGAAGGATCCGGCGGAGATTTTGCGCCAGCTACACCTGCGGATCCGGCGCAGCCTCCACCAGGAGCGGGCCTCCGATGTGGCTTACGACGGGATGGAAATCGCCCTCTGCGTGGTGGATCGGGCTGCCGGAAGGTTGCGATTCTCTGGGGCGAAGCGCCCGTTGTTGATTGTGCATCCGGATGGCTCGATTGAGAATTACAAGGGCGATCGGGCGGCCATTGGTGGGCGCCAACGGGAGCGGGAGCGCTCTTTTACAACGTTGGAGTTTCCCCTGTCGACGGGTGCCACCTACATCCAGTATTCCGACGGCTGGACGGACCAGTGCGACCCGTCGGGAGAAAAGTTCGGAACGCGCCGGTTGCTGGAGGTCCTCGCTCAGGTGGCACCGTTGACCCTGGCCGAGCAGCGGCAATTTTTAGAATCGACGCTCGACCTGTTTCAAAAATCCGTGGCCCAGCGTGACGATATTGCCTTGTTAGGTTTTCGGATCGAGGACTGAGGGCCGAGTGAAGCGATGGCATCCTCCAGGGCGGTTCCGTGCGATGGGTTTCTTTTTGCGGTTGGGCTTGATCGCACCCCAAAGACGAGGTAGTATCAATTGCAGTCATTGATGGGTAGAGATTCAGCAACCGGTGTCGGCAGTGAACGGCTTTTGGATGGTGCCAGACCGACACCCGTTTTCTGTCCGATGAAACCCCTCGGCCCAGGCGACTTTTTCTGATGTTTGAGACAGCGGACTCTAATGCACAGGTGCAGACGGCGATGCTCGTGGGGATCGCCAAGGCAGGAATGGCCGTCGGTGAGGCCGAAAGCCTGCTGAGTGAGTTGGAGGAGCTGGTAGGGAATCTGGGGATCACCGTGGTCGCCCGTGAATTGGTGCGCCTGCGTGAGCCC
Source organism: Opitutales bacterium (assembly GCA_036788355.1). Lineage (GTDB taxonomy): Bacteria > Verrucomicrobiota > Verrucomicrobiia > Opitutales > Cerasicoccaceae > DAIQNO01. The sequence goes on from DAIQNO010000004.1 coordinate 2,150, forward strand.
CACGCGGCATTTTTGCTCGGGACGGGTAAAACGGATGAACTGCTCCAGCAGGCGCGGGAATTGGGGGTGGATTGCCTGATTTTCGACGAGCCGCTTTCGGCGGCCCAGCAGCGCAACTGGGAGCAGCGGGCAGGGCGGGGGCTCTCGGTTCTCGATCGTCAGGAAGTGATTCTGGATATTTTCAACACCCGAGCGCAGACCCGGGAGGCCCGGTTGCAGGTGGAATTGGCCCGACTGGAGTATGAGCTGCCCCGGATGAAGCGGGCCTGGAGCCACCTCGACCGTCAGCGCGGCGGTGGTGCCATCCAGCGGGACGCGGGGGAGAGCCAGCTCGAAATGGACCAGCGGATGATCCGCCAGCGGATCAGTCGCCTCCGCGGGGAACTGGAGGGCGTCGTGCGCCAGCGGGACACCCAGCGGCGGCGTCGGGATCGGGTGCCGTTACCGTCGGCGGCCATTGTGGGCTACACCAACGCCGGAAAATCGACGTTGTTGAATCGCCTTTGCGCCCACGCGGACGTGCTGGCCGAGGATATGCTCTTTGCGACCCTCGACCCCACGACTCGGCGCTGTCGCTTGCCCTCGGGCCAGACGCTCCTGCTGACCGATACGGTCGGCTTTATCCGGCGTCTGCCCCACCGCTTGATCGAGGCCTTCAAGGCGACGCTGGAGGAGGCGCTGCGGGCCGACCTGCTGATCCACGTCGTTGACGGCTCCAACGCCGAGGCCCTGGCCCATCTGAAGACCACCGAGATCGTGCTGGAGGAGCTGGGCGCGGGCGATAAGCCGACGCTCTTGGTCTTCAATAAGGCTGATGCCGGGATGACCGAGGCGGTCGCCGACGGGATTCACCACGATTTTCCGGAGGCGATTTTTGCCAGTGCGAAGACCGGTGCCGGGCTCGAAGCACTGCTGGGTCGTTGCGACGCCCAGCTCTTGGAACAGGCGCGGCAGACCGAATTGCTGGTTCCCTACGCCTCCCACGCGGTCGTCACCCAGCTTTACGAGGCTGGTGCCATCAACTTCCAGGAGGCGGCTGAAGAAGGCACCTTTATCCGCGGCTGCATTCCGCCCCGTTTTGCCGGTCTGGTCGCACCCTTTCGACTAACCACGGAGGTTGCGCCAGTCGCCTGAAATGGCGGCGAGGTTCACTTGGCAACCTCAGTAAGCGATCAGCGACACCTTGGAGCTGGCTTCGACGATCGAGTCAATCGTGGCCGAGACGAAGGTGAAGTTCCCGCGAAAAGCGGCCCGCATTTCGTTGCGTGAAGGGATGGAGTGGCCTTCAGCGGCGAGGTTTGCGTGACGACTGGGGTTAGTCGGCACTTCCAGATTCTCGGTAGTGATGCCGGGCACGAAGGAGGACAGTCCGGAAAAGATTTCATCACTCCGCAGGGCTGCCGTCGGCTGGCCCTCCAGCGTCAAAACGCTGATCGTGGTTTCCGGGTGGGCCACCACCGAAGAACTCTCCCCGGGGGCTGGTATCGGCCGATGCTCCGCAATGGCAGGGAGGCCGGAAGGGTTGTGGGTATTGTCGGAAAACCCCAGCGGTAAGATGGTGAAAACCCAGGTCGCGGCACTCAGAGTCGGCACGGAAACCCACCACATGCTCACAAAGTGGCGGACGCGATCTCGAAGGGAGGGTCGGACAGCCTGCTGGAGGAGTTTTTCGCGGAGAAGGTCGTCAAAATCGGCCCAGAAATCCTCTCCAGGCCGCTCCATCCGCTTCAATTGCAGGAGGTTCTCTACCGTTGGGGTGTTGGATGGTTGGGTCATAAGTTTGGAAAAGTAAGAAGGTCTTTCGGTCAGCAAAATTATCGGAGGTTGCGAATCATGCTCAATTTCTGTTGCGGTGGTTAGCGCATGAAAGGTTGTAACGAGGCCTGCAGCTGTTGCTTCGCGTAGTGTAGCCGGGAGCGCACCGTGCCCTCGGTGGTGCCCGTGATGCGGGCGATTTCCCCGTGGGAGCGGCCATCGATCTCGTGCAAGATTACCGCGGTCCGGTGTTTAAGTGAAAGGGACTGGATGGCTTCGTTGAGCTTTTCCTGGAGTTCGCGCAACAGCGCGTTGCGGTCGGTGCGCCCCTTCTCGGTCAGCCGTTCAAGCCAATCCGCTTCGCCGAGGCCGGACTCATCGAGCTTTTCCAAACTGAAAAACTGCCGAGAGCGGTGGCGGCGCAAGTGGGAGGTGGCGACGTTGATGGCGATGCGGTAAATCCAGGTGTAAAATCCGGAGTTTTTCCGGAAGGAACGGATCGACCGGAAGGCACGGATAAAGGACTCTTGGGTGAGGTCGGAGGCGTCTTCGCGATTACCGACGAGGTTATAGATGATCGAAAAAAGCCGTTCACGGTAGCGCCGCACGAGATGGTCGAAGGCGGCGACTTCACCCGATTGGACACGCTCTACCAAGGCCAGGTCCTCATCCGTCGCGGCGGATTGGGCACTAGCTACACGCACCGTGGGTTCGGCGTGTATGGTGTCAACAATCGTCATCGCTTGAAGAGATGGCGTCGGAATGGAGTTTAGTCAACCAAAATGGGCAGGTCTGAGCGTCAGGGTTAGAGGCGGTATTCTTTCGATTTATGGGGTTGACGTTGGTAGGTTTTCTGGCGATCTTTGCTGCTTCGTCAGAGTTGGTTGGAGACAGCCGGCTCCGCAGTTTCCCGAGGTTCTCTCGGGTGAACGGTGCTGATTGCGGCGGGGTTTCTCCGGAAACTTTGGCGCGTTGGCACGAGGTGACGCCGTTGCCACCTCACAAGCTGTGAACCATCAGAATCGATTATGGCAGAAATTGAAAAGACCCCTACCGCGCAAGTTGACAAGACCGCAATTATCACGGAGTTCCGCACCCACGAGACCGATACCGGCTCCCCTGAGGTGCAGATTGCCCTATTGAGCGCCCGGATCAACCACATCACCGATCACCTCCGCACGCACCGGAAGGACTTCCACAGCCGCCGCGGACTGATTATGATGACCAATCGCCGCCGCAAGTTGTTGTCTTACTTAAAGCGGACGCAGCTCGCTAAATACAACGAGATCATCAAGACCCTCGGCCTCCGCCGCTGATCGAGGAGCCGACCTCCCGGCCCCTCCGCCTCCCAGAGCCTCCGCCACTTCGCGGAGGTTTTTTTGTTGTCCACGAAAGCGCGGGGTGGCTTAGCTATCTTGCGGGATGCAGACCTGGTAGCAAGACACGGCAATTATGAATTTCAACACCACCAACTCTACACTGCGCCAACTTCTGGGCAATGGGTTGACCTACTGTGTCCCTCCGTTTCAGCGTGACTATTCATGGACAGAGACCGAGTGGGACGACCTTTGGCAGGATATTCTCGAGCTATTCACAGAAGATGGGGAGCCCTCGCATTACCTCGGATACTTGGTGCTTCAAACTTCCAATAATAAGCAGTTTGATATTATTGACGGCCAACAGAGACTCACCACGCTCAGTTTGATGATCCTGGCTGCGCTTGGGCACCTGCAAGAATTAATTGAGGCCAACCACGACGCAGATGACAACCGGCGAAGGAAGGAAGGGCTGCAGAACAGCTACATCGGCTACGTGGATCCGGTGACCCTCGTTCCGCGCTCGAAGTTAGAACTCAATCGGCATAGCAACCGTTTTTATCAAACTTATTTGGTGCCACTGGAACGGCTTCCGCAACGCGGCTTGAACGCTTCCGAGCACCAGCTCCGCCGGGCGTTTACTTGGTTCAAGGAGCACCTTAAAGCACACGTCGGTCTGACTGCAACGAGTGGGCGCCAGTTAGCCGCGTTGGTTGATGGGTTGGTGGATCGGCTCTTTTTCACGGTGATTACCGTCACGGACGAGTTAAATGCCTTTAAGGTTTTTGAGACGCTGAATGCCCGCGGAGTGCGACTTTCGGCTACAGATTTGCTTAAAAATTACCTGTTTTCGCTGGTGAGTTCAGGTAACGTTCACGAAACGGAACTGCGGTCGTTGGAGGATCGCTGGGAGCGGATTGTTGGCCTGCTCGGCAGCGAAAGCTTTCCTGAATTTCTCCGCGTTTTTTGGAATAGTCGGCATCGACTTGTTCGCAAGTCTGACCTCTTTAAGACCTTTCGGCGACGGATCACCACTCGGGAGAGTGCGTTTCAGCTAGTTCGCGATCTAGATCACTCGGCCGGGGTCTTTGCCGCCCTGCGCGATGCGAGTGATGAAACTTGGAATCTCGCAGAACGTAAGGCATTGGAACAGTTAATGATGTTTAAGGTGCGGCAGCCTCTCCCGCTGTTGTTGGCCGGACACGAGCGTTTTTTTGAGACGGATCGTGTCGGATTTTTGCAGCTGTTGAGGGCTATTGCCGTTGTCTCATTCCGATACAACGTAATCTGTAATCGGCCATCGCACGAACAAGAGGGGCTCTACAATGAGTTAGCGCGAAAAGTTTCTGAAGGTTCCTTGAAGCAGGTTCGCGAGGTTGTTTCGGCGTTACGTGCTGTTTATCCCGATGATGCTGCATTCAAGGCCGTTTTTGCGGAAAAGGAGCTTCGGACGACCGATAGCCGAAATAAGAAGGTCGCTCGCTACATTCTCTTTGAGATTGAGCGCCAACGATCTGGCTGCGACTTTGATTTTGCGAGTGCCATCTACACGCTTGAGCACATCCTTCCGGAGCATGCCGGTGAAAGTTGGGCCTACATCGACGAGGGAAAACAGGAGCGGCTCGTTTACCGATTAGGAAATTTTACATTGCTAGAGGCGGGCCGTAATCGGGACGTCGGCAATGAGTCCTTTCCCGCTAAGCGGAAAACCTACCAGGAGAGCGCTTTTTTAACCACTCGCAGTCTGGCCGAGCATTATGATCGGTGGGATGAATCCACCATTCAAGCGCGCCAGAGCCAGCTTGCCAAGGTTGCAGCGGGTATCTGGCGGATTGACTTTGAGGGCCTTGCCCCGGTGAGAACAATCAATCCTGACGCGTAAATCGCACGTAGTTTATCGGAGTAGGGCGGTGGGAGGGGGGCAGGTGTTGACTTGGGCGAGGGGGGGGTGGCCGCGCAGGAGGCGGAGCAGATTTCCCGTGGACATGGTGGCTTGGCGGATGACGGACTCGTGGGTACGCGAGGCGATGTGCGGGGTGATGAGGCAGTTCGGGGCGCTCAGCAGTGGGTGGTCGGCGGGTGGGGGTTCTTCGTCGAGCACGTCGGTGCCGTAGCCGCCGACTTGGCCTGAGCGCAAGGCTTCGACCATCGCGGCAGTCTCAACCAATTCACCGCGTCCACAGTTGATCACCAGGGACCCCCGCTTCAGCAGGGCAAGCCGCGTCGGGTTAAGCAGGTGGTGGGTCTCGGGGGTGAGGTTGGTATGCAGGCTGATGATGTCACTGGCACCGAGGAGTTCCTCGACGGCGTCAAAGCGGCGAATTCCGTGGCTTTCAGCAAAATCGGTCGGCCAGTAGCTGTCGTTGCCGATGACGGTCATTCCGAAGGCTTGGGCACGGGTGGCAACCTCGCGACCGATGCGCCCGAGGCCGATGATGCCGATGGTTTTTCCGGCGATTTCGTTGCCGGTGACGCGCTTCCACTGGCCGCTGTGGGTCCAGTTGGCGTGCTCGACGAGTCGCTTCTGGAGGGCTAGGAGCAGCAGGAAAACGTGCTCGGCGACGGTGGTGTGGTTGACGCCGGGGGTGAAGCCAACCGGGATGCCGCAGGCGGTAGCGTGGGCTACGTCGATTTTGTCCACCCCGATGCCGTATTTTGCGAGGATTTTCAGCCGAGGGCGAAAGTGGTCGATGACGTTGGCGGTGATCTGGTCGTCGCCACAGAGAAAGGCGTCGAAGCCACCCTCTAGCGCGAGGAGTTGGGTTTCGTTCAGGGGGCCGCGGACGTTGACGATTTCCGCGCCGGACGACGCTAGTAGGGCGTGGTGCGGGCCGGGGGTGTCTTGGTAAGAGGTGGTCGAGAGGAGGATGCGGATGGTCGGGAGGCTCATGGAGGGTTAAAAGTGGGCCGGGGGGGCGGAATATGGGAAAGTTGGGGGCGGTTAGGGGTGTCCGGGGGCTTTAGACGCCGGAGAAGGCGTTGAATCCCCCGTCAATGGTCAGGATCGTGCCGGTGACAAAGCTGGAGGCTGGGCTGAGGAGGTAGTGGATGGCACCGTTAACCTCGGGGGCTTCCCCGAAGCGCCCCATCGGGGTGTTGGCGATGATCTTCTGGCCGCGGGCGGTCAGGCTGCCGTCCTCCGCGAGCAGCAGGGCGCGGTTTTGGTCGCCGATGAAGAACCCGGGGCAGACGGCGTTGACCCGGAGGCCGTCGCCATGCCGCAGGGCGAACTCGGTGGCCATCCAGCGGGTGAGGTTATCCACGGCGGCCTTGGCGTTGGAGTAGCCCAAGACGCGGGTCAGCGCGTGGGTTGACGAGGCCGAGGAAAAGTTGACGATGCTGCCGCGCCCGGCCGTGACCATCGACTGGCCAAAAACCAGCGACGGCAGGAGGGTGCCCTTGAGGTTGAGGTCGAGTACGGTGTCGTAGTCGTCAAGATTAAGGTCAAAAAGGGACTGGTTTGGGCCGATGTTGGCCCCAGGGCGGTTGCCGCCGGCGCCGTTGACGAGGCCGTCGATGCGCCCGTAGCGAGCTAGGACGGCCTCGGCGGCGGCTTGCAGGCCAGGGCGGTCGGTAACGTCGCAGGCATGGCCTGAGGCCGAGAGGCCCTCGGCGGTGAGGGCCGCCACCGCCTGCTCGATCTTATCCCCACTGCGGCTGATGAGCACCACAGTGGCCCCTTGCTGGGCCAGGTAGCGGGCGGCAGACCCCGCCAGTGCTCCAGTGGCCCCAGTGACGATCACGACCTGGCCTTGAATCGAAAAAAGGCCGTTGGGCGGAGGCATCTGATCTGGGGTGCCCGAAGCGAGCTCAGCGTTGGCAGTTTGGGCGGAAGGAGGATTCACGGTAAGAGGATGGGAGTGCATCATTCCGCAGGTCAAGAGCGGGGTGCGTCTGAGGGGTGTTCTGCGGAATGATACCCGAAACGCAGGGAACCAGGGCATCGGGCGACCCGGTTAAAAGTATGGGCGCAAAACGGTTGCCCAGGGGGTGGCGGAGTGGTTGGGTGGAGCCCATGTTTCAGCGGTTGAAAGGTTTTCGCGATTTCTATCCTGAGGATTTCCGGCGTCGAGAGTTTCTCTTCGAGGCTTGGCGGCGGGTGGCCAGGGGTTTTGGGGCCGAGGAGTTCGACGCGCCACTGCTGGAGCCGCTGGAACTGCTAACGGCGAAGTCTGGCGAGGAGATTGTCGGCCAGCTCTTCAATTTTGAGGATAAGGGCGGTCGCGCGGTTTCCCTGCGCCCAGAGCTGACGCCGTCGCTGGCGCGGATGGTGGCCGAACGGGCCTCCGCGCTGCGCCGACCGATCCGCTGGTTCAACCTGGGGGAGCATTTTCGCTACGAGCGGCAGCAGAAAGGGCGGTTGCGGTCGTTTTTTCAGCTTAACGTGGATGTTCTCGGCGAAGCTTCACCGTTGGCCGATGCCGAGGTCATCGCGATCTTGGCGCGGTGCCTGGAAGCGGCGGGGTTGCAGGCCGAGGATTACCGCCTGCGCTTGAGTGACCGTCAGCTCTGGTGGCTTTACCTGCGGCAGGTCGGCCTGTCGGAGGGCGTCATCCCGGCGGCCCTCGCGGTGGTGGATCGGCGGGAGCGGGAGCCTCGTGAGGTGCAGCAGCAGCGGCTGGCAACGGCCCTCGCAGGGGGAGGTAGCGGCACCGAGCCAGGGGGTGGCTCGCTTTCCGCGACGGCTGCAGAGGAGGCCGAGCGGGTCTTAGTCGCCATTGACGACCTGGTCAGCCTGCGCGACCTGGAAGCCTTGCGGGCGTGCTTTGCGGGGAATGCTGAGGCGCAGGCGCGGCTCGCGGATTGGGCGGTGCTTCTGGACGGGTT
>DAIQNO010000004.1:10057-23976 GCA_036788355.1 Opitutales bacterium
GCCGCGCGGCATCGTGCTCGACCTGCGCAATAATGGCGGCGGCCTTCTGGACGGGTTGGCGGCGCATGGGCTGGGGCCGCAGGTGCAGATCGACCTGGGGATTGTCCGGGGCTTGGCCTACTACACGGGTTTTGTTTTCGAGGCGTTTCAGACGGCGGGCACCGGGCGGGCTCTGGCCGGCGGTGGCCGCTACGACCACCTGGTGGAAAAGCTCGGCGGGCCGAGCCTCCCGGCGGTGGGTTTCGGACTCGGCGACGTGGTGATCGCGGACTTACTGGACGACCTCCAGCGCTGGCCAAACTGGGAGCCGCGCCTCGACGTGCAATTCGCCCCGCTCAGCGAGGCCGCTCTGGTGGTGGCGGTTTCACTGGCGGCGACTTTGCGGAAGGATGGCTGGCGCGTCGAGGTGCCCCTGCGCCCGGTGAGCCCCGGCAAGGCCCTGAAGCAGGCCGCTCAAGCCGGAACCCGCTGGGCCGTCATCTTGGGCGACGACGAGCTGGCCACCCACACCGCTACCGTCCGCAACCTGATTACCACCTCTGAACACCGGGTGCCACAGGAAGGCATCGCCGAAGCCCTGCAGGGCCAGGACGCAGTCGCGTCGCCGGCAGTCGCGCCGTCGGAATGATGGTTCTCCGTCGTCGAGGCAGAAACATCGCGTCGGAGCGCTCGAAGGCTGCCGCTTTTGGCCATCGCATGGACTTTTTGGAAAAGCATGAAGTGGGGCTTGCACGCAGAGGGCTACTCGCGCACCGTCTGGGTGATGATACGATTCATTATCATGGGCTGGAGTGAAGTAAGATCAGCGACTCTGTTGGGTGCGCTGGCGCTGCTGGCGGGTTGCCAGTCGGCACGGAATGTGGCCGACGGAACGTCGCCGCACCCGAGCGTGCCTTGGCAGGAGGCCGGTGCGGCTATGGTCGGAACGTCCGGGCGCGTCGATGCTGGAGCGACCATCGGAGCCGCTCCGGCCGCCCGAGACGGACTGGGTGTTGAAGTTGCCCTGCCGAGTCCGGGGGTCGTTTACGCGCTCGGGAATCCTGGCGCCTTGAGCCTGCCGGGTGAGGCGGTGCCAGAGGCCGCGCTCACCCAGCCCCTGACTTTAGCCGAGGTGGTCAGCCTCGCCCTGGCCCATCAGCCGAGCACCCGCCGGGCGTGGCTGCGGGCGCAAGCCCAGGCGGCGGTTTTGCAGCAATCCCGTGCGGCTTACTGGCCGTCGGTCAGGTTTTCGGTTGGGATTTCACGGGAGGAATCCGAGGGTGGAAACATCGGGAACTTCGGCGGCGTCGAGAACCGTTTTGGGCCTTCTTTGTCCGCGAGTTGGCTGCTCTACGACTTCGGGCGACGTGAGGCCACCGTCGCCGCCGCAGAAGCCGCCCTGTTGGCCCAGAATCTGGGGTTCAACGCCAGCTTGCAGGCGGTCATGGCCGAGGCCGCGCGGGCCTACTTTGAGCTGGCTGCGGCAGAGGGGGCGCGGGCCGCCAACGAAGCCTTCCGGGAGAATGCGGCGGCGACCTTGCGCTCGGCTGAACGCCGCCTGGAGAACGACTTGGGCAACCGGCCTGACGTATTGCGGGCGCGGGCCGACCTTCTCGGGGCTGAGGCGGCTTTAGCGTCGGATCGCAGTCGCATCGAGGCCGGGCGGGCCGCATTGTCCGTAGCCATCGGCCAACGGGTCAACTCCAGGTTAGCCATCCAGCCGCTCGAAACGGCAGCGGAGTTACCGTTGCCACAGGGTGAGGTCGAGAGCCTGCTGGCGCTGGCGTTGCAACGTCGTGACAGCCTCCGATCCACCGTGGCCGAGCGAGAAGCCGCGGCGGCGCGTCTGCGGGAGGCACGGGCCAGCACCGCCCCGGCCATCGTGCTCGATGGCGGTGCCAGTTGGTCGGGCTATACCGGCGATCGCCTGGACGACGGGCACCAGTATCGCGTGGGACTCGCCTTGCAATGGTCACTCTTTGAGGGTTTCCGGCGGCGTTACGCCATTGCCGAGCGCCGCGCGGCCTTGAGTGAGGCCGACACCGCCGTTGAGGAGGCCGAACTGCGGGTCGTGGGTGAGGTCTGGTCCGCCTATTTCGCCTGGCAAGGTGCCCAGGAGCAGGTGGCGGCCACCCGCGCTGCCGTGGAGGCCCGTGAGGAAGCCCTGGCCGCCATCCGACGAGGCTTCGATAACGGCCTCAACAGCCTCCTGGACCTCCTGACCGCCCAGCAGGACCTCGCCGTTTCCCGCCGCCTCGCCGTCGATGCCCTCGCCGCCCTCGGCACCTCCCGAGTCAACCTCGCCACCGCCGTCGGCGTCCTCGGAGAACGCTAGCCGTAATGATAGGGGCCAGTGGCGGAGTCGCGGGATTTCGTAGAGAAGCCGTAGTTGCCCGTGGCGGTGCCAGCACCGAGTTCCACGGAAATAATGCGGCCATGAGCGGTAAAATGTCTCCATTTCCAGCGGTTGTAGTGTTGCATCGACGACTTGTGAGTCTTCAAGAACGGCACCCGCTAACCAATCGCGCTCCTCATGCAGGCTTTTCTGGAGTTGTATCAACAGTTAGATGCCTCGACGCGCACCTCGGAGAAAACCGCAGCGTTGCGGGGGTATTTTCAGGCGGCACCGGCGGCTGATGCGGCTTGGGCGGTGTTTTTTCTGACGGGTCAGCGCCTTGCTGCCCCGGTGAAGACCAGTCTGCTGCGGGTCTGGGTGGCCGAGCTGACGGGATGGCCGTTGTGGTTGGTCGAGGCTTCCTACGAGCGCGTCGGCGACTTGGCGGAGACGGTGGCGCTGTTGCTGGAATCGGCGGAGCATTCTGCCTCGGCCGGATGGACTAAGACGACCCTGCCAGGGCCAGAAAGGTGCTCCGCCGACGAACTGGTGCCGACTCCGGGCCGCACGCCGGGAGATTGCTCTGGGCCGACCGCGGGCTTGGCGGCGCTGATCGAGGAGGCGGTGATTCCGCTGCGCGGCCTGCCGCCCGATGAGGCTTTTCGGCGGGTTGCGGTAGCCTGGGCCGCCCAGCCGCTCGGTGGGCGTCTGATCTACACCAAGCTGCTGACCGGGGCGCTGCGGGTGGGCGTCAGTCGCGGGTTGACGGTGGTGGCTCTCGCCGAGGTCGCAGGAGTACCGCGAGACCTCATCGAGCATCGGCTTTCGGGTAATTGGCAGCCGATCGCCGACCGTTTCGCCGAGCTGCTGGAGCCCGAGGGTGCCAGGAGCGACGACGGGGCGGCTCTGCGGCGTCCGTATCCGTTTATGCTGGCCAGCCCGCTCGACGTGAGGCCGCCGCCGCCCCCGCCGGAAACGGTCGCAACCTCCGAGGCCGCTGGCCGCATCGCTTCGGCGGAGGCCGACCAACCGGCCTCCGACGACGCGGCGTCAACCCTCACTGCCGACGCGCTGGCGGGGATGCTTGGTGAGCCGGGGAGCTGGGCGGCGGAGTGGAAGTGGGACGGCATCCGCGCCCAGCTGCTGCGACCGAGTGAGGGGGAGGTTCTGCTGTGGTCTCGCGGGCAGGAAGCCCTCACAGAACGGTTTCCGGAGGTACTACAGGCGGCCCAGAGCCTTCCAGCGGGCATCGTGCTGGACGGTGAGATCGTCGCCTGGCGAAACGGCCGTCCGCTGCCGTTCACGGCCCTGCAGACCCGGATCAACCGCCAGCGGGTCAGCCGCGCGGTGCTGGAAGCGGCCCCTTGCGTGTTCATCGCCTTCGACGTGCTCCAGGCCGACTTCCGTGACCTGAGGACGATGCCCTGGGTTGCCCGGAGGGCGGCACTGGAAACGATGCTGGAGGGGCGCCCGGTGGCTGATCTGCGGGGTGGGGATTTCACTGGTGGCGCGGCGACGGGTGGTCATCCGTCGGCCTTGTGGCTCAACCCCGTCGTCCCGCTGGAAACCTGGGCGGATGCCGCTGATGCCATGGCGACGGCCCGCAGGCGCGGCGTCGAGGGGCTGATGCTCAAGCAGCAGGGCAGCGTTTACGAGGGCGGGCGCAGTCGCGGCCCCTGGTGGAAGTGGAAAGTGCAGCCCTACGCCATCGACGCCGTTCTGACCCAGGCCCAGGCGGGGCACGGGCGGCGGGCGGGGCTCTCGACCGACTTCACCTTTTCGGTCTGGGATGGCCCGCAGCTCGTCCCCTTCGCCAAGGCCTATTCTGGCCTGACGGATGAGGAAATGGCCCGCCTCGACCGGTGGATCCAGCGGCACACTACCGCCCGGCACGGCCCGGTGCGCTCGGTGGAGCCGGTTCACGTCTTTGAGCTGCACTTTGAGGCCATTGCCCCCTCGACCCGCCACCAGAGCGGGCTGGCGGTCCGCTTTCCGCGGATTCACCGTTGGCGCGAAGATAAGGCACCCGCCGAGGCCGACCACCTGACCGCCCTTCAGGCTCTCGTTAAGCGGCAACCGCTGCTTCCCACCTCTGGAGCTTCGGTTGGAAGCCGCGAACGAGCGGGCAGGGCAGGGCAGAGCACTGCGCGCCGGTCTCAGGAGCCACCTCAGTCGGCCGCGCCGCCTAGTCAGTTGGAGCTGTTCTAGCGACATCGCAGCGTCGCAGGATCGCGGCACCTGGCAGCGGTGCGGCGGGGAAATCCGCCCGAAAAAGGGCGCAAAGCTGTCACCACCATCCCCTACAGGTTAAGTCGTTGGTGTTGAGCGATTAGGAAAAAGTTTAGCTCTGGAGCAACTGGAGTGATGCGAAGTCTGGAATCCTGCGGGCGTTTCTGGTATCATCTTCCGGCCGCGGGTAATTCAGCCACCGGCACCTTAACCGATAACCCCACGATGCCTTTACACTCCGCTGAAAAAACCGATCCAACCCGCCGCATGCTCCCATCCATCGAGCGAGCAACAACCACCGCCTGGTCGAAAAATCGTCACTGTGCAACAGGAAGGTGACGGCCTGTAACCTGAATGTGACAATGCCGCTAAAGTGTCACGCTAGATTCCTCCGCTGAGGTTGACGCGGAAGGTCTCCGTAGGTGATCTTAGCGGTGCATGAGCGCACTGCGTGCCGATAGCTGGCAATTTTACCGCGCTTATTTCAATTTTCCAACGCCTATTCAAAACCCTGAACCCACACCGACTGTGAAAAAACTGCTCCTCTTTACCGCTTCGATGGCGGCCCTCTGTTATGCAGGTGCGCAACAGATTGTTACCGAATACACGACGGTCGCCAGCACGACCAATCCCACCATTACGGCGGGCACTGTCCACCCCAACGTCACTGCCGCTCCGCTGTCCGCAGGCAGCGGGATCACGGCCAATGCTGGCAGCACCTGGAATTGGCGCGGTTTCAACACGACTTCCTACGCCGCAGCCGTGGCCGCTGGCGACTTCTGGACCTGGGGCTTTGAAGTCACCGGCCCGACCTCCTTTAACCTGACGACCATGGACATCCGGGTGGATCGCTCCGGCACCGGGCCTCGCGAGTTTGAGATCCAGGCCAGCGTCAACACCGGCACCCCGGTGTCTCTGTTGACCTACGACTTCGGTTCTGGCGACGTCGGCGTCAATTTCACTAACGTCAATCTGTCCGCCCTCGGCTTGTTGGAAACTGGCGATGTCGTCACCTTTGTCCTCGGGGCCTTCAATGCCAGTTCGGTTAACGGCACTTTCGATTTAGAGACCATCACCTTTCCAGGTGGCACCGATTCCCTGGTGATCCGCAGCGATCTTCCGCCTCCGCCGCCGCCGGTAGTTGATGTTATTTTTATCCACGAAGTCCAAGGTTCCACTAACCTCGCTGACGGCACGGTGGTTGGCGGGGCCAGCTCGGTGGACCGTTCCCCGTTGGTCGGAAACACGGTGGCGGTGCAGGGCATTGTGACCATCACTTTCCAGGAAGTTGGCGGCCTCGGTGGTTTTTACGTCCAAGAGGAGGAGGCCGATTACGACCTCGACCCGTTTAGCTCCGAGGGCATTTTTGTCGCCAGCAGCACCGTTGTGACCCCTGGCGACCTGGTGACGGTGACTGGCACCGTGGCTGAAGTCGAGGGTGAGACCCGCATCACCGCCAGCAGCGTGGTGATCGAAGAAAGCGGCTTGCCCTTGCCTGCCCCGATACCCGTCAACCTAGAAACTACCGGTTATCTGACCAATCCGAACGGCTCCTTCGTCGTCAACCTCGAAGCTTATGAGGGGATGCTGGTTGAGGTTACTTCGGAGATGACCGTGGTTGAGTTGTTCCAGCTTGGTCGCTTTGGCACCATCCGCGTCACCGCGGGTGGACGTCCGTATCAGTTTACTCAACTTAACCAGCCGGACGTGGCCGGTAACATTGCCTACCTGCAGGAGGTCGCGGCCCGCTCATTGGTGTTGGATGACGGTTTAGAGACCCAAAATCCCTCAACGATTTTCATCCCGGGGCTCACTCCGGATGAAATCCTCGACGGTGGGGACGTGTTTCGGATGGGCTCGGTTTACACCAGCCTCATCGGTGTCGTGTCGTTCAGCATCGACCAAGCATCCTCGACGGAGACTCCGGAGTATCGCCTGCACCTTCCCGTGGGCACGCTTCGGGAAGATAATCCGCGTCCGGTCGGCCCGGACGATGTTGGCGGTAGGCTGAAGGTTGCGGCTTACAATGTTCTCAACTTCTTCACCACGCTGGACACTTTTCCGGGCAACGAGCAGGTGGCCCCGTCGAATCAAGAGCCCCGCGGTGCGGACACCAACCCGCGAAGTGCCCGCGCCGGGGTGGGTCCGCTCGACGAGTATAACCGCCAGCTCGCTAAGTTGACGGAGGCTTTCCGGATTATGGATGCGGACATCGTGGGTCTGATCGAGATCGAGAACGACTTCCTGTCTGGTGCGGGCAGCACGCGGCCGGTTAACACCGCAGCCCAAAGCCCGCGCTTGACGGCGATCGAGGAGTTGGTCGCAGCGATCAACGCGGCGTTGCCCTCTCGCAACTACACCTGGGTGAACCCTGGCAGCGAGTTTGTGGGTGACGACGCCATTGCGGTGGGTTTCATTTTCGACACCAATACCGTCACTGCGGTGGGTAGCCCAGCGATTTTGGCCACCCCGGCGTTCCTCGACCCAACCAATTTTGGTAGTAATCGCAATCGCGCTGCGGTGGCCCAGACTTTCCAGGAGAATGCCACGGGTGAGCGCTTTACCGCTTGCGTGAATCACCTCAAGTCCAAGGGGGCCTCGAGCCTGAGTGCTGGCACCGGCACCAACCAGGACTCTGGTAATGGTGCGGGTTTCTGGAATGACACGCGGACGCTCTCGGCCCAGGCTCTCGTGCAGTGGCTGGCTACCGACCCAACGGGCTCGGGCGATGCCGACTTCCTGATCCTCGGCGACTTGAACGCCTATGCCCAGGAAACCCCGATCCAAGCCATCCGCGCTGGGGCTGACGGTATCTTAGGAACGGCTGACGACTATTTCGACCTGGCCCAGCGCTTCCTTGGCGATACCGCCTACGGCTTCGTTTTTGACGGCTTGGTGGGCACCCTGGACTATGCCTTGGCCAGCCGCTCGCTGAACACCCAAGTCACCGGGGCTACGGAGTGGCATATCAACGCCGATGAACCGACCATCTTCGACTATAACCTCGAGTTTGGCCGTGACCCGGCGCTCTTTACCCCCGATGAGTTCCGTTCCTCGGACCACGACCCCGTCATTATTGGCCTCAATCTCCGCAGCGCGGTGACCGGCACTCCCGGGCGCGACGTGCTGGCCGGCACGCCGTTCAGTGATGTCATCATCCCTGGGGGTGGTAACGACGTCGTCACAACTGGAACTGGTGCTGACGTGATCGATTTGACGATCAACATGACCAATAACCGTCGTGACACGCTGCTGATCACCGACTTCGACGTGAACCAAGACATCCTGTTCGGCCTTTCGTCCAGCGATGTGGCCCGGGCGACGGTTTCCGGCAATCGGACGACCCTGACCCTCAAAAACCGCGACATCATCCAACTGATTGGGGTGACTAACCCCGCTGCGATCCAATACCAGCAGGGCTCCGTTGATATCGAGCTGCTGTGATCGGCAGCTCGGTCTCACGATCGCTGCTGAGGCGGGTGCGCCAACGTGCCCGCCTTGGCAGCCCAATTTTCTGAAAAGGTCCTGATTCTTTTTAATTACATCATTTCACTTCTACCTATGAAAAACCACGCACTCTCTTTTGTCGCTGCGGTAGCGGCTCTGGCCGCAACTAGCAGCCTCTCGGCGCAAAGCCTCGCGGATGTGATCCTGGATCCATCGGTCAGCATCACCAGCGTGAACTTCGAGTTGTATTATGATGATGCAGTCGAGGCTCTCTTTAATACGGGTACGGTCGCCTCTTCGACGGGCCTCGGGTCGCTGGTCACGACGGCGGACTTTTTCGACCTATTCTCGGCCATCACCTCGCTGGGTGTCCCGACTTTCGACCCTTTTGGCGATGACGATTTCACCTTGCTCGACGGGGATTCTTTCCTTCCGCTGCTGAGTGGCGACCTCTTGGACAGCGTCTTTGACGGTTCCCTGTCCGAGCCGATCCAGTTGCTTTTTGAGGTGACTGGTGGGGACTTGGCTCCCAACTTCGGCCCCTATGTGGTGATCTCGCTGTCGGGCTTTACGGGTGCTGCGAGTCTGACGGTTCCGACCGATTTGCCCAACGGCTTCGATACGACGCCGACCAGCGTGATGGCGACGTTGTCCTTGGTTTCGGCTAGTTTGATTCCCGAGGCCAATTCCTCGGGCGTGTTGGCACTCTTGGGTGTCGGCACAGCGGTTGCGTTGCGCCGCCGCCGCTAACTGGCGGGGTTGTCCGGTCGGCCACTCTTGGCCGACCGGGTGGCCGGTGGAGACCGCAGTAAGAACCGGTTTTTGATCTTTGAAAATCTCTTGAGCCGCTCAGTCGCCGGTTGAGTTTAGTTTCTGGCAGCTTGGCGGCTGGCTTTAGGCGGTAGGGTCGTGCCGTCGGCGAGGAAGGTGGCTTGGAGGCAGTCTCGGAGGGCCATGCGGGCACGGTGAAGGATGGTCCAGAGGTTCTGCTGGCTGATTTGCATCTGGGAGCAGATTTCCGGAGAGGAGACCCCTTCAAGCTCACGCAGGATAAAGACTTGGCGGATGCGCTCGGGGAGTTTGGCGGCGCAGGCGTGAAAGCTGGCCATGAACTCGCGTCGATCGGTCTTGAGGACTTGTTCTGGGGACCAGTCGGCGGGCAGGCGGTCGCTTTGGTAGTTCCAATGGCCGTCGCTGCTGAAGAGTTCTCCTTCTTCTTTTTCGTAGAAGGCCGCAGCGGCCTGAAGACTTTCAGTGCGGTTTTTCTTTCGGTAGTGGTCGATGACTTTGTTCTTTAGGATTCCGGTGAGCCAGGTCTTGACGGTGGAACCGCCGCGAAATTGGGCGCGTCCTTTGATAGCTGCCAGGAACGTCTCTTGGACGAGGTCTTCCGCCAGGGCCTGATTGTTGACGCGTAGTTGGGCATAGCGGAAGAGCGCATCACCGTAGGCTTCGACCCAGGCGGAGGGGTTATCGATGAGTCCTTCAGCTTCCATGGCAGGTGGGTAGATTAGGCGCGAGTTCGGGTAATTTTGGGTGAGGTCGTGGAACGGGTCGGCGGGTTCTGATTCCCACCTGGTGAGTGCGCACTGGAAGCAGGTTTTGTTCCCTTGGTGGTCGAGAATGCCCCGTTGCTCAAGGTTTTCTTTGGAGGTCGGGTCTGGAGCAGGGACTGGCGTCGGCCAGGCGGGATGATCTGGAGGGGAGTCGGTGGTTGAACTGGGGCTGGTCTCTTGATTTCTTGGGCGAGATGAAGGAAATGCATCCGGTTTTGAAGGTTGAGGAGGCGCAGGATTTTGAGGAGGTTCTGTTACGGCACCGGGAGCAGCAGTGGGAGGCAGTGCGGTCGGCGGGTCGGCGCGTGGCGGAGCTGCTGTGGGTGGATTTCCTGGAGTTGACGGCGTGGCCGCAACCGGCGCGGGTGCTGTTGTTGGTGGGAAAAGGGCACAACGGGGCGGATGCGCTGGTGGCGGGCAGTCGGCTGAGAGAATTGCTGCCAGGCTGCGAGCTGTTTCTGTTGGCGGTGAGTCCTCGGGAGACGTGGCGCAGTCTGACGAAGGAGGCGGGCAAGCTGCTGGAAAAGGGTGGCCCAGTGGTGGAAATCGACGTCGAGATGGCGGCCCAGGCACTGTTTGATGTCTGCCTAGACGGGGCCCTGGGGATGCGCTCGAAGCCGCCGTTGAGCGACGACCTGCGGGCGGTGCTGCGGGCGATCAACGGGAACCCTCGGGTGGGGCTGCGGGTGGCGGTGGACTTGCCTAGTGGACTGGGCGATCCAGATGCGTTTCGGGCGGACTTCACCTACGCGACCGGGATCGTGAAGTCGCCAGCGCTGGCCGCAGAGTTCGCGTCGGTGGTGGGTCGGTTGCGCTACGCGGATATTGGATTTTTCGAGGTTCCGGGGGTTAACCTGTCACCATCGGGGGTCAGTTTTGTCAGCACGGATGTCCTGTTGCGCCCGTTGTTGCGGATGCGCTCGCCGCTGGTGGATAAGCGGAGTTTTGGGCACTTGGTGATCGTCGGCGGGCACCAGACGATGCCTGGGGCGCTGTTGTTGAACGTGAAAGCGGCACTGCGGGCGGGGGTGGGGCTGGTGACGGCGTGCGGCCCGGCCTCGGTGGTTCCCGCGTTGGCGGCGGCGGCTCCGGAGGCGATGTGGGTGCCGCTGCCGGAGGGTTCCGATGGCGGGCTGGACTTGAGCGGATTGGCGGCGATCTGCGGGCGGCTCAAGCGGGCGACGGCGCTGCTGCTCGGCAGTGGCCTGGGTGAGGGTGACGGTGCGGCGGCGCTGGTCTCGGCTTTGATCGAGTGTGCGGCGGTGCCGCTGGTGCTGGATGCCTCGGCCCTGACCGCGCGGAGCCTGGCCGACCTCAAGGCCCGCCCACCGACGGCACCGAGGGCGATTCTGACGCCGCACGCCGGGGAGTTTCGGCGACTGACCAGCCGACTATGGGCGGCTGCAACCTCAGCAGACGCGGGTAGTTCTGGAATGGCAGCGGGTCGTAGCGGCGTTGGGATTTCTGGCGGCGGGGAGAGTTCTGGCGGCAGGGAGAGTTGTGGTGGTGCGGGGGATGGCTGGGCAACGCCATCGGACGAGGAATTACGGGCCTTCTGTGCGGGGCAGGGGGGCAGCAATGGGGGCCTGGTGACGGTACTGAAGGGCCATCGGAGCCGGGTGGCCGATAGTAAGACGGTGCTGCATTGCCTGAGCGGGGGGCCGATTTTGGCGCGAGGGGGGACGGGTGATCTGCTGGCGGGGATGATCGGCGGGTTGCTCGCCCAGACCCCGGAGGAGCCCTTCCTGGCTGCTGCCCGCGCCCAGCACTGGTATGGCCTGGCCGCCGACGCCCTGGCGCGGGAGTGCGGCCACCAGGCGGTGACGACGACCGACCTGCTACCGGCGCTCACTGCTGCCCTGCGCCGCCTGTAACTTCGGCTGCAGGGGCGCGTTGGCGGGACTTCCAAGCTGATTCCGCAGACAGATTCTCCCTCACTTGGGAGTCGAGCTGGTTTCGAGGAGAATTTTATACTCGTAAGCGTCGCGGAGTGCCTGCCAGGAGGCTTCGATGATGTCGTCGCTGGCCCCGACGGTGCCCCAGGACTGGTGGCCGTCGGTCGATTCGATGTAAACGCGGGTAACGGCGGCGGTGCCGTTGACGCTGTCGAGGATGCTAACCTTGTAATCGGTGAGGCGGACGGAGTCGAGGAATGGGTAAGCACCCATGAGGGCATCGCGCAGGGCAGAGTCGAGGGCACCGACTGGCCCGGTTCCCTCGGCCACGGTGTGGTAAACCCGTCCGGCGACTTCGATTTTTACCGAAGCGTCAGCGGTGACGTCGTCTTTCCACTTTCCGTAGATGTCGACCACGCGGTAATGGTGCAGGGTAAAGTGGTCGGGTGCCTGGTCGAGCATCCGGTGGAGCAACAGGCGGAAGGAGGCGTCGGCACTTTCGTATTCATAGCCGCGATTTTCGAGTCGCTTCAGTTCTTCGATAAACTCCTTCATTTCGGGGGCCTTGGGGTCAACCTTAAGACCCAATTCCTGGGCCTTCATCAAGATGGAGGCGCGGCCGGACATGTCGCTGATGACAATGCGGGTGCGGTTGCCGACGGCCTCGGGCGCAATGTGCTCGTAGCTGCGCTTCACCTTGTTGACGGCGTCGGCGTGGATGCCGCCTTTATGGAGGAAGGCGCTGGCACCGACGAAGGGTTGGAAGTTTTGCGGGCGGAGGTTGGCCTGCTCATCCACGAAGAGGGACAGGTCGCGCAGGTGCGGGAGGTTAGGGGCGCAGTTGAGGTCGTAGCCGAGCTTGAGGGCCAGGTTGGCCAGTGCCACGGTGAGGTTGGCGTTGCCGGTGCGTTCTCCGTAGCCGTTCATAGTGCCCTGGACCAGGCAGGCACCGGCATTGACTCCAGTGAGGGTCAGGGCGACACCGAGGCCGCAGTCGTTATGGCAGTGCATCCCGATGGCTGCCTCGGGGAAGCGCTCTCGGACGGTTAGAACGATGTCGCGGAGTTCATCGAGCTGGGTGCCGCCGTTGGTGTCGCAGAGGGAGAGGTTGGCAGCCCCACCGTGCAGAGCCGCCGCGAGGGTTTCCAAAGCGTAGCTGCGATCGGCCTTAAAGCCGTCGAAGAAGTGCTCGGCGTCGTAGATAACCTCGCGACCGGCGGCCCGCAGGAAGGCGACGCTGTCACCGATCATGGCGAGATTTTCCTCGCGGGAGACCCTCAAGACCTCCTCGACGTGCAGGGCCCAGGTTTTACCGAAGATCGTCACCACCGGCGTCTTAGCTTCCAGCAGGAGGCGTAGCTGGGCGTCGTCCTGGGCGGCGAGGTTGGCGCGACGGGTGGAGCCGAAGGCCGCGAGACGGGAGTTGCCGAGCTTGGCTTGAAACTCGGGGTCTTGAGCCTGGGCAAAGAACTCGCGATCGCGGTCGTTGGAGCCCGGCCAGCCGCCTTCGATGTAATCAATGCCAAACTGCGCCAGTTTTTGGGCCACGCGAAGCTTCGCGGCCACGGTAAAGGAGACGCCTTCGCCTTGCGTGCCATCGCGCAAGGTGGTGTCGTAGGTTAAGATGCGGCGGTTGGTCATGGATTTCATGAAAAGGGGTATCTTAGCCGACCCTGCGAACCAACGAAACCAAAAAAGCCCGTTGGACGTGAGGGCGATGGCGGGGTTGGGTTTAGCCGGGAGCACTGGCGTCAATTACGCGTGCCGACGGGGACGTCGGCGCTCCCAGGGGGGTGGCTTTGCATTATTCCTTTGGGGTTTCACGCGGAGGCGCGGAGGCACGAAGGGATTTAGATTTTGAACTCATTGCATTCCTCCTTCTTCTTCGTGGCTTCGTGCCTTCGTGTGCGATTCTTCCTCGGAACTCTGGAAAGCGCAACTTCGGCATGAGGGTCGTGGGGGCATCCTGCTCCTCTTTTTGAGAAGCGTGGGAAGTGGGGGCACTGGCGTCCGCCCCGGTATCTTGGTCAACTCGGTCAGGCGAGGTCGTAGCGCCCAGAGCTGTCTTTGCGGACGATGCGCTTGAGTTCGAGCATCAGCAGGGTGGCGGAGACGGTCGGCAGCGGGAGGCCGCTGAGGTCGGTGAGGGTGTCGCCGTCGGCGAGGCCATGTTGCTGGAGGAGGGTTGCCAGGGTGGCCTCGTCACCAAGGAGATCGGGGGGCAGGGCGCGGGCATTTTGCGGGGCGGCTGGGCGGTCGGCAGGGTTTTTGGCCGACCGTTGATCGCGCCTTGCCCGACTGCCGGAGTCGATGGGCGTTGATGGAGCGGCGTGGTCGCCGTGGTTCTCCGGCGGCTTCGTGAGGTCGAGTTCGGCCTGGTGCGGGGTGTAGTTGAGTTCTTCGAGGATTTCTTCGATGCTGGTGACGAGGGTAGCGCCGTCGCGGATAAGTTGGTGGCAGCCCTCGGCGGAGAGGTTG
>DAIQNO010000005.1:0-22023 GCA_036788355.1 Opitutales bacterium
GCCTGCCGGATAAGCGCCCGTTTTTTGGCGGGACGTATTTCCCGCCGAGCGACTCGGGGCGGGGCATTGTGCCGTGGCCGCAACTGCTGATGCGGATTTCGGAATACTGGCAGCGCAGCCGGGAGGACCTCCTGGAGAACGCCGAGGCCATCACCAAGAACCTGGCCCATGCTAACCAGCCGGGCGGGATGGAGGATGGTTGGAACGCGGCGGTGCTGCTGGAGGCGGCCGACTTGGTGGAGCATCACCACGATGATGAGTGCGGCGGCTTTGGCGACGCACCGAAGTTTCCGCAGCCGATGACCTTGCGCTTTCTGCTCAGTCTGCGCGGCACGGCGGCTTGCGAGCGGCGGGGGAAATTGGGCGCGCGGCTGGATGCGGTGGTGGTGCGGAGCCTCTATGCGCTGGCCCGCGGGGGTATCTTCGACCAAGTTGGCGGCGGCTTTGCCCGATACAGCGTGGATCGACGGTGGGTGGTGCCGCACTTCGAGAAAATGCTCTACGACAACGGCCAGTTGCTGGGGCTCTTTGCGGTGGCCTACCAAGCCTACCCGGAGCCGCTCTTTGCGGCCGTGGCCGAGGAGGTGGTCGGCTGGCTGGAGCGCGAAATGCGACTGCCGACGGGGCTTTACGCGGCAGCCCTCGATGCCGACAGCCCCGGTGGGGAGGGGCGTTTCTACTGCTGGACGCCGGGGGAGGTGGCGGAGGTGCTGCCCGCTGAAGAGGCGGCGCGGTTCTGCCGCGTCTATGGAATCACCGAAAACGGAAACTTTGAGCACGGCTGGACGATACCGACGTTGCAGGCTAGCCAGCCGGAGGTGCGGGCCGAGCTGGCTGAGGCGCGGGCCCGGTTGTTGGCCGCAAGGGAGCCGCGAGGCCGCCCGCAGCGCGACGACAAGGCGGTCTTGGCCTGGAATGCCCTGGCCTTGCGCGGGTTGGCCGAGGCCGCCGTGGCGATGAACCGGGCCGACTGGTTTACCCGGGCGCGGGGCCTGGCCGAGGCCCTGTTGTCAACTTTCCGCCGGGCGGATGGCACCTGGGCCTCGGTGGCCTACCCCGGCAACGCGCCGAGGGGCACCGCCACCTTGGATGACGCCGCTTTTCTCGCCGAGGCCCTGCTGACACTGCTGGAGGGGGGCCACTGGTTGACCCCAGAGGAGGCGGCGCACTACCAGCGCGAAGCCGCCGACCTGGTGGCGTGGATCGGGGCGGCCTTTCGCGATCCCCACCAAGCGGGCTACTTTTTCGCCGCAGTCGGCCGCACCGACCTCGCCGTGCGCAAGAAGGAGTGGACGGATAACGCTCTCCCAGGGGGCATGTCGTCGCTGGTTCACGTCCTGAGCCGCCTTTACGCGCTCACCGGGGAGGCTGCCTACGCGGAGGAGTTGGCCACGCTGCGCCCCGCCTGGACGGGCTATGCGCGCCGGGCCCCCACGGCGGTGGCCCACGCCCTCGACGGCCTGACGCGGGATGCCACCGGCATCGTCGTGGTGAAGGCGTCAGCGGAGTCCCTCGGTGAGCTGCGCCACGAGCTGCGCGTCCGGCACCCCCGCCCGGTGCTGCTATTGCCGCAAAGTGAGCTTGGCAGCACTCAACCGCCGTCGGAAGCCACTCCTGCCGGTAATCTGGCCGCCAGCGCCGGTGCCGAGGCCACCAGCGGCGCTTTCCAGGTCTGCATTGGCACCACCTGCCTCCCGCCGATCGCGAGCGCAATCGAGGCGGCAGAGGTCATCGCGCCGCCCCTGCCGGAATAACCTAGGGGAAAAACTGCCGGTTGATTTTTTCCGAAAAAAAACTTGGCCTGAGGGCGTTTTCTTGGTTGTCTCATAGTTTAGGCAACTCAGGTGGCCATCTCGGTGGGGTATGCAAGTGGCTAAAGCACGCAGACTGTAAATCTGTTCCGGTAATCGGTTCGTCGGTTCGAACCCGACCCCCACCACCAGTTTTTTTCCCGGCCGCGGTTTTTCCCGATAAAATCCGTTGCCGGTGGCGGTTACTCTGCCAATCGGCGCCAGTAGGCCTCGACCCAGTCAGCGTATTCTGGCGGAAAGCCCTCCCCGCGGAGGCCCTCCAGTCTGGCCCGATCGATTTCGGAGAGCAGCTCATCGGAGGCTTGTTTTTCGAAGCCTTGTTTACCCGAGCCGCCCGTCTCATCCCCCTCACCCGTACCGAGGCCCTCATCTTGGGCGGCCATCTCGCTGGTCGCGCCTTCCGACCCTTCAGAACTCTCAGTTCCCTCGCTGCCCTCTTCGGTGGCTGAAGGTTCTCCAGCGGTTTCGCCGGGGGAGCGTCCGAGCGCTTTTTGGGCCGAGGCCAAGTTCGCGTCAGCCTCCTTCAGGGCAGCTTCTGCGGCGGCGGTATCGCCGCGCTGGGCGGCTTGGGCGGCTTCCTGCAGCGACTTTCCGGCTTCATTGAGGGCGGAGGCAGCGTCGGTGCCCTGCGCGGCAGGCTCGCCAGCGGCCTCACCCGCAGCCTGAAGGGCTTCGCCCATGGCGTCCATGGCCGCCTCGGGATCGCCCTCTGCGAGGGCGTCCTGGGCGTCCTGAGCGGCATCGCGGGCACTGTCGATGGAGTCGCTGGCGGCGTCGGCGGATTCCCCCTCTGCGGCAGCCGCTTCGTCAGCGGCCTTGGCCAAAGTATCTCTCGCCGCTTCCAGGGCTTCGGTTGCGGAGCTGGAGGGTTTCTCAGCGGCTTCCTGGCCGCCCTCGGCGACCTCCTCTCCAGCTTCGGGTGCTCCGTCATCGGCGGGCTCAGCACCAGGGTTTTCATTCCCGGCAGTCTCCGCTGTGGCCTCGGGGTTCTCCGGTGAGTCAGGGTCAGCCGCCTCGGGCTGACCAGCCTCCGTTTTTCCGCCCTCGGCGACCTGCTCTCCAGCTTCGGGTGCTCCGTCCGAGGGTGGGGCACCCGGGTCTTTGGCGGCCTCGGCCATCTCCTGGAGGGCCTCATCGACGGCGGCTTTAGCTTCGGGGCTGAGGGATTCGAGCTGGGCGGCGAGCAACGCGGTCTCGTCCATGATGGCCTGTTGCTCAGCCTGCTGCTCGGGGGTCAGTTCTCCGGCAGCCGCGGCTTCATCCAGGGCCTGCTGGCGCTCGATGAGGTCGTCGAGCTTGGCCAGGGCCTGCGCGAGCTGCTGGGCCTGGGGGCGGCTGGCTTGGATCAGGCCGAGAATCCGCCGCAGTTCCGCGATCACCTGGGTCTGCAGGCGCAAGGCGGGGTTGAAGCGCTGGGCCTCGATCTCGCTGACGGCCTGGGTAGAGAGGCGTTTCACCAGTTCCCCGTTGATGTTTCGCGCAAAGGAGGTGGCGGTGTTGGCGTTGGCACCGCCCGCGACCACCGACTCCGTGAGCCGCGTGGCGAGGGTCTCTCCGGTCTGAAAAAGCGTATCGAGCCCGCTGGTAATGCTGCGTTGGGCCGCCAGGATGGAGCGAAACTCAACCTCGGTTGTGCCCTCCTGAAACATTGTCCCGAGGCGGCGACCGGCGGCCACCTGTTGCACCAGCAGCTCCTCGATCTGGCGGGCCATGTCGTCGAACAACCGTCGCACCGCGATCGTCCGAGCGATGCTGCGGAGGTCGATTTCGACCTCCAGTTGGCGCTCGTAGGCGGCGGCCAGCTCTCGCAGGGCCGCCTTGGGATCGGCGGAATCGGCGGCGGCCCGCAGCTGGTCGGCGATGTCACCCATGCCCTCGATGCCCAGCCTGGCGAGGCTCTCCGCGAGGAATCGGATGTCGGCCAGGGCCGCATCGCCAAAGCCGTTGGCCGCCATTTCGCGGATCATGTCGAGAAGCTGTTGGCTGACCTGGGCCGCCTCCTCGGCCAGTTGCTCCTGGCGGACACTGTTCTCATAAGCCCGCCGCTGGAGGTTGTTATCCGCCGGAGGCGTCGCATTGGCGGGTGCCGCCGGACGCCCAGCGGGCTGGCCGACCGACTGGCTGGCCATCGCGACTAGCAACGCCACCGATAGGGCGATCCACCACCCCCGACCAGAGCCGAGGCGCGCGAAAGGCCGTTGAAAAAAGACACGGTAAGGGAAAGTCAGGGTGCTCATCGGGGGCAGGGGGGGGAGTTGGTTGTTAACGGGTTAGGGGCGGGGCGAGGAAAGGAGTGATGGGCTTCTGCGGATGTCGCAGTTTAGGGGCGCTTAGCGGCGGGTGGGGTCGAGGTTGGTGCGGATGTCGAGTTGTTGGCGGGTGAGGTCTTCGATGCGGGTGGAGGTTTCGTCGAGGAGTTCGAGGAGTTCGCGTTGTTTTTCGGCGAGGGTGACGATCTGGATGGTGCGGGCGGGGCTGAGGGTGGTGGAGGGACCGGTGGCGGTGTTGTTGTCGGTCGCTTCGATCCACCAGTTGAGGGTGTCGCCAGGTCGCAGGGTGGGGCGGAGTGAGGCGAGGGATACGGCGGCAGTAGCGTTGGCGCGGGTGGGGGGGGTAGCGGTGCCGATACCCCGCTGGGTAACGGTGCCGAGGTCGAGGGATTGTCGAAACTCCGTGGGCGTTGAGGTGCTGTCGGTGTGTTGATAGGACAGAATGAGGGTGGCCTGGGCCAGGCCGAAGTCGTCTTGGAGGTCGGCCCGGACGGCTAGGGTGGCGTTGTTGACCATCGTGCGGGCCGTCAGGGGTGGCTCGGTGATGTCGATAGTGGGTGGTCGGTCGGGCAGGAGGCTGACGGGGTAGATGACGTCGCTGCCGCTGCTGGAGCCGTTTTCCGAGGCTAGGGTGATGGCCAGGCCGGTGAGCCCGCTGGTGGGCACGTCGAAGGTGGTGGTGAGGCGGTCTCGGGAGTTGGCAGTCACTTCGATGGGTTCAACGCGCTCCTCGGCGCCGCCGTGCCAGGAGAGTGAAGCACCGGCCAAGGGCCGATCGGCGCGGGCCTCCAGGGTCACGCGGCTGCCGACCAGCAGGCGTAGCGGGCCGGCGGGCAGGGTGGTGGCGGGCAGGCCGGTGTAGGCAGGCGGCTGCACGCGCCAGAGGATTTCTTGGAGAGCCGGGGACTCCAGAGGGCGCACCCGGAAGCGCTCTGAGGTGCCGTCGCCAATTTCAAAGCGGTAGGTGAAGGGGGCGATGACGTTGGGTAGCTCCAGGGTGTAGCGGTCGGGGGTGCTCAGCCCAGGATTCACGGTGCGTCGGATGGCGGTGCCACTTTCGTATTGCAGCACCACCGAGCCGGTGGGCGGAAGAATGCCCTCTACGGTGGCTTCGAGGAGGACGGTTTGGCCGCGGGCCGGGGTGAGGTCGCCGGTGGTGGCGATGATGCGGGTCTGGGTGGGCAGGGCGACGCGGCCGAGGGCGTAGCGTTGAAGCAGCAGGAGCGATCCAGGGCTGGTCTGGTAGAGGGTCGCGGCGAGGGCCAGGCCCAAGAGCCCGCTGAGGGTCGCCAGCCGCCAAAGGTGGGCTTGCGGGGTGATGATCGCCAGGCGGCAGTGGCGCAGGTCGGCGACCAGCCGCCGGGCCAGGGGGTCCAGCAGACCAGCGAGACTGCCAGCGCCCGATGGCTGGGAGTTATCGAGCTGCACCACCGAAATCAGTCGGCTGCCCAGCGACGGGAAGTGGCGTTGCACGACGAGAGCGGCCTGTTCAGGCGTCCAGCGTCGCAGCCCCGGCACGATGACCCAGCGCAGGAACAAGATGACGGCTCCGATCGCCTCCAGGCAGCGGAAGGCGAGACGCACTTCCCAGTCGAGGTTGAGGGCGCGGTCGAGGCCCAGTTGGACGGCCACCACGCCCACCCCGACGCCCAACCACCGGTAAAGGCCCAGCCTCACCTCGGTGCTGGCCCGCCGTTGGGCCACGCGCTTGAGCATCGGAATGATGCGGCTGGCGTAGGTGCCGGGTTGGCCGGTGGCCGCTTTGGGCACCAGCCGCAGGCCCGCCGCTGACCTCTGGGCGGAGGTATCGGCCCGGCTGCCGGGGCGGGACGTGCGTGGGGGTTGGCGGGTCATGCTCAGAGTCAACAACAGGGAAACTTAGGGCGCGGCGGCGAGGAACGGGGGCGGATGGGTCGGCGGTTGGGAGGTTGCGCGGGAGGGTGGCTACTTTAGGTCGGCGAGCCGCCGGAGGATCCATTCCAGGCCGGCGACCAGCAACAGGAGCACCAGCATGGTCGGCGATCGGGCCACTTCGAGGCGCTTCTGGCGGGCGATCTCGACCTCCTTGCCCTGGACGAGCGGAGGAAGTTCCTGGAGCGTCTCTTCCCGAAAAAGACGCCCACCGGTGGCCTCGGTCAGCGCGGCGAGGCGCTCCAACTGGACGGAAATCTCGGCCAGTTCAAAAACCGGGGCCTGCACCTCGAACTCCACCGCTGCTTCGGGGTCCAGGGCGGTGTGAAAACGGTAGAGGCCGGCCGCGGGAGGCACCACGTCGATGCGGTAGGCGCCCTCGCGGCCTGCTTCGCGCCGGATGTTGAGCCGTCGCGCGGTGGGCACTGTGGGGTCCTCACCGCGATACTCTAGAGTGCCCTCGACGGAAGCCACGGTCAGCGGGGTGAAGTCGGTCTGAAAGAGCTGTCCGCTGATGGTCACCGTTTCGCCCAGGGTGTAGAGCGGGGCTGCGCTTTGCAGTTGCACCTGCCGGGAGGCTCCAGCGAGGCGCTCCTCGGCGAGAGACTGCAAAATCTGCCCCCAGATGCGCCCGTAGTGTTGACCGCCAAAGCCCGACCGCCAACGGTAGCTCTCCTCCATCCCGATGTAAACGACCTGTCCGCGTCCGTAATTTTGGCGGACAATCACCGGACGGGCTGGGGTTACCGACTCATCCATCAGAAAGACCTCCGCACCGGGCTTCAGGGCACCGACCGGGGCCGTCCACCGCACACCGGTGAAGCGGTTCCAGATGGCTTCAGTTGCCGAGGTGCTGGGCGCCAGTTGGAACCAGGGCGTGAGGCGGCCCGCCCGCGTCCGGGTCAGGTCTTTCGCCTGCGGGCTGGTTTTTCCGTAGTCCTCTGGGCTGATGCCGGTGGGCGGAGCGACAGGCAAGAGCGGCTCAAAGGGCGTCCGGGCGTATTTCAGCGGAAGGTTGCGCCGACCGGCCACAAAGACCACGCTGCCGCCGTCGCGACCGACCCACTGCTCGATCCACTCCATCCGCTGCGGGCCCAGGCGGGCCGGATCGACGTCGCCAATCAGGACGATGTCGCTTTGAAAAATCTTGGCGGGGTCGTTGGGGAGGTTTTCGACAAAGGGGGTGTTGGGTAAAGTGTAGAGAGACGGGTCGCCGTCGAGCATCACGCAGAGCAGGGCAAGACGCCGGTCATCCTGGAGAAAGTCTAGCAGGTAGCGGTATTCCCAGCGGGGCACCTGCTCCACGAAAAACACCCGCACGCGGGTATCGAGGATGCTCACCCGGTCCTCGCGGACGTTATTTTCCAGGGTGGCCTCTCCGGGCAGCCCGTCGATCTCCAAGGTCAGCTTGACCTGGCCAGGTTCGGTCGCGGTAAAGTCCAGGGTGAGCTGCACCTCGCCATCGACCGGCGTGTCAAAACCCACCTCCGCAACGACGGTGCCTTCTTTCAGGAGCCGCGCTTGGCCCCGACTGGCCGGGAGCCCGTAGGCCTGCACGCGGGCTTCCACGACTACTTTTTCATCGACGAAGCCGATGCGCGGCACGCGCAGCGCGGCAATCTGGAGATCTGTTGCCCGCCGAGTGCCAACCGCCAGGGCGTGGGTCGGCACCCCCGCCCGGTTAAGAACCTCGGCAGCGTTCTCCAAAGAACGTCCGGCGTTGCTGGCACCGTCCGAAATCAGCAGCAGGCCAGCCACGGGCTCACCGCGGTGGCGATCCACCGCCCCGGCGAGGTGATCCCCCAGTGGGGATAACGCCCCAGAACTGTCGAGCGAGTTGAGAAACTGCCGCAGCCCGCCCCGCAGGTCGCCTTCCATCGGTGTCGCCGGGCCCAGCAGCTCCGAGGCTCGGTAGAATACCAGGTCCGCCCGCTCCGCGAGGGCCTGGAAAACAGGAAAGTGCCCCTCGGTGATGAGCTCCGCGACCAACTCCCGTCGAGTGATGCCCCCGCCCGTGTGGTCGCCAGCAGCCGTCGCTGCCGAGTTGCCTCCGGCGGCGGGCGATGGTCGAAACGCCGCGAAGTCCGCTGGATCGAGGTCCCCTCGGGCGATGGCCAGCCGCGCTCGATCCTCCAGCTCTCGCCGCTGATCCGCGATGGCCATACTGCCAGAGTCATCGACCACGACCAAGAACCGTGGGCGGATGACGTCCAAGACGGTTGTGAAGAACACCGGCCGCACCCACAAGATCAGCAGGATAGCTACCAGCAGCACCCGCAGTCCCACCACCGACCACTTTACACCCCCGCCGACACCGGGAAACCGCCGCAGGAACGCCACCGCGACGGACGCACCGATCAACAACCACAGCAGCACGGCCCAGCCGGTATCGAGCCCCTCGAAGGCCAGCGTCATCGGCTGGTCGGGAGCCGAGGCACCAGAGCCGGGAAAAAGCAACTGTCGGAAAAAATCCATGAAAAGTGATCGAGGATCGGTCGCGAGCAAGGTGAAGTGAGCGCGCTGGCTCAGGCGTTGGCGCCCGCTCGCACCGGCACGGTGGTCAGGTGCGCCATCAGCCACTCGGCCAGAAAGCAGGCGCAGCCCAGTGCCAGGCAGAGGTGCCAGAGAAAATCGGCCGAAAGCCCCGGTGTCGCCCGCACCCGCGCCCGCAGTGCCTCATCGTTGAGCGGATCCGTAGGGCTGCCAGAGCCGGAAACGGCGAGAGCACCAGCCGAGGCGTCCGCCGTAAGCGAAGCCAGAGCCGATTCCGCCTCGTCAAACTGCACCGAGAATACGAAGTCGGGCTCACCTCGTTCACCGAGGGCGATTTCATAGATGCCGGGTGTCTCAGGCCCCGTGATCCTCAGCCGGGCCGCGCCACCTTCCAAGGTCGTCCTGCCGACGATCGCCGCGTTCTCCCGACTTTGGCCTGGTGCGGTGAGGAATATGGGCTGATTGAGACGGCTGATCGGCAACAGCGCAGAAAAAGGTTCCCCGACGCGGAGGTTCAGGCCCACCTCTCGTCGCCCCTGCAGGTGCTGGATGGATCGGTGAACGAGCGGGAGGAAAGCTGGATGCAGGGGCAGAGCCGTCTGGGTCAGCTCCGGTCGGAAGCCGACCACCACCACGCGGCCTTCCCCGAGAGGGGCGTCGAGGGCGACCACCTCCCCCGTGCTGGTCGTGGCTACGGGCAGCACCCCCGCAGTGGCCGGCGGCTCCAACGCGACCCAGCGATCCAAGGCCACCCGCTCCAGACTGCCGGCAGCAGGGTCGTTCCAGCGGGCGGTGATGGGGTGCCCATAGGGTCGCGCACTAAGGGTGGCCGGGGTGGTGCGGCTGGCGAGGTTGAGCTGCGGCACCAGCCGACCCAGGGATGACCTGGCGGCGCTGGCGGCCTCCGCATCAACCCAGATCATCGCGCCGCCTCCTGCCTCTACCGCTGCCGCGATCCAACCCGCTTCCAGCGGCGAGGGCGGTAACCGGGCGGCCCAGACCACCATCGGGGCCGCGGTGACCGCTTCGGATCGCAGAGCCGATGGGCTGAGCGTCTGCACCCGCAGGTAGTGGGCCGCCGCCGCGTCCCCTCCCGCCGCTGGCCGCCGACTGGCACCTGCCGTCGCGGTGCTGCTGGAAAGGCCTAGCGGGTCCAGGGCCGCCAGGAGAAAGAGCCCGGAACGGTTATCCGGGCGGATGGGGTCGGCCACCAGCAACACCGGTAACGGCTCGACCACCTCAAAGGCCAAGGCCCGTCGGTTGTCCGCGGTGAAAGCATCCCCCGTCAAGCTGGCCTCCACGATGTGAAACCCGGTTCCCTCCACCAGCACCGGCAGCGTCACCAACTCGCTGGCCCCTGATGCCAGGGAAGTGATGGTGGTTTCCGCCGAGGGCGGTTGCCCATCCAAGGCCAACCGCACCGGGATCGAGCGTATCGGCACCGGCCCGAGGTTGCGCACCTCGATCTCCACCGTCGTCTGCCCGCTCAAAGCCGTGGCGCCGGTGGCCAGTCGCACCTCCGAGATGGCAAGGTTTTCCGGATTAGGCTCCCCGACGGCCAGCAACTCGAAGGTGATCCTTGGGTAGTTGCCCTCTAGCGTCGCCAAGGTCGGTGGCTGCCGAAAGGCCGAGGTCTGGAGGTCGGAGATTAAGACCACCCGCCCTTCATTAAAGGCGTTAAGGCTCTCCGCCGCCGTCTGCAAGGCCCCCGGCAGATCGGTGCCTCGGTTATTGGGTCGTGCCGCTTCGATCGCCTGCCGGATGCGGCCACGTTCCAGCGTCGGCGTGCCGACCACCGTTTCCACCTGGCCCGACACCAGCAGCAGGCCCACCGGGGTTTCCGGCGAGATGGCGTCAAGAACCTCCCGAGCACGGTCCCGCGCCACCTCCATCCGCTCCAACCCGCCCGAGGAGGCACCCATGCTGGCCGAGACATCCAGCAGCAGCATCGTCGCCACGCCGCCGCCCGCGGTGGCCGCCGGTTGCCCAAAAAAAGGCCGCGCGAAGGCCAGCACCAGCAGCACCAGCGCGAGGATCCGCAACAGCAGCAACAACAGGTCGTTAACCCGCAGTTTACTCCGCTGTTCCTTCAGCGCCTCCTCCAGAAAGCGCATCGCCGCCCAGCGCGTCTCCTTCATCCGGAAGCGGTGCAGCAGGTGCGCGAGGATCGGCAGGGAAATCCCCGCCAAGCCCCAGAAAGCCCATGTCGCTAAAAATCCCATCTTAGGCGATGCGGTTGCGTGAAGCCAGGTAGCTGGAAAGCGACTCGGCCAGCGGTGCTCCGGTGTTGACGAGGTGGTGCGTTGCCCCGCAGCGCTCACAGGCTTTGCGGATGGCCTTCAGGTGGGCCTGGAAAGCCGCCAAGTAGGCTTTCCGGAGGTCGCGGGGGTTGACCGGGCGCGTGCCAGTGGCTTCTAGCCCGATAAAGCGGTAGGCACCTTGCAGGTCAAAGTCGATCTCCGCCGGGTCGAGCACCTGAAAGATAATCACCTCGCTGCGTTGCATACACAGGCGGCGCAGGGCTGCCTCGAAGTCGGCGGGATCGACCAACAGGTCTGACAGCAGCACCACGATGCCGCGCTTGGTCAGGTGCAGCGCGTATTTCTCCAGCACCACCCGCAGATCGGTTGAGCGGGTCGGCTCAAACCGGGAAAGCACCTCGCAGATCCGCAGCACGTTCCGCCGGGCATCGGTGGTCGGCACCCGCTCCCGGATGGCGTCGTCGAAAATGCTCAGGGTCACGGCGTCTCCCTGAATCAAGACCAGCTCCGCAAAGCAGGCTGCCAGTATCCGCGCAACTTCCATTTTCGTCCGCCCCTGACTTCCGTAGGCCATCGACTCGCTCCCATCGACCAGCAGGTGCGCCACGAAGTTGGTATCTTGCTCGTATTGCTTGATGAACAGCTTCTCCGACTTGGCCAGCAGCTTCCAGTCGAGGTGGCGGGTGTCGTCTCCCGGCCCATACTCGCGGTGCTGGGCGAACTCGATCGCAAAGCCGTTCAGCGGAGACCGGTGTTCACCGACCCGGTAGCCCTCCACCACCCGCTTCGCTTCCAATCCGAGGTGTTGGGCGCGAGCCAGCACCTTCGGATCCCGCAGGCGGGTTGGCGGGCCGATTTCGGCGGCTGGAGCGTGGCGGGCCATGCAGAAAGGTTCAGGGGCAGCGTTGGGTGGTCAGGGGTAGGTATTGTCGGAAAACCGCAGCTACTTTGATCAAGGGAGGGCTCACCCCTGATTTCTAGCGGGCCTCGCCATCGGCCGGAACCAGCTCCAGGAAGCGCTGGATGAGGTCGTCGGTGTTGAGGCCCTCCCCCTGCGCCGTGAAGTTGGCGGCGATCCGGTGGCGCAATACCGAGGGCGCCACGGCTGCCACGTTGGCACATTCTACGCAGAGCTGGCCGGCGAAAATGGCGTGGGCGCGGGCAGCAGTAATCAGCGACAAGCTCGCGCGCGGGCCGGCCCCAAAGCTCAGGTATTCTCGGGCCAGGTCGAGGCCATCCGGCTCACTGCCGCGAGTCGCCCGCACCAGGCGCTTCGCGTAGTCGAAGACATGATCCGCTACCGGCAGGGCCGCGATCATCTGCTGGAACGCCATCACCGATTCCCCGTCCAGCACCGGCTCGGGCTTTTCCCCGCTGGGGCTGGAAGCTCGCTTCATGATTTCCAGCTCCTCGGCGTCGGTCGGGTAGCCGACCTTGATCAGAAAGAGGAAGCGGTCGAGCTGCGCCTCGGGTAGCGGGTAGGTGCCTTCCTGCTCCAGCGGATTTTGCGTCGCCAGCACGAAAAACGGCTTCGGCAGCATCCGCGTCTCGCCGCCGATGGTCACGGAGCGCTCTTGCATGGCCTCCAACAGGGCCGCTTGGGTTTTCGGGGGCGTCCGGTTGATCTCGTCGGCCAAGACCACGTTGGTGAAGAGCGGGCCGGGAATGAACTTGAACTCGCGCCGGTTGGTTTCCGGGTCCTGCTGGATCACGTCCGTGCCGGTGATGTCGCTGGGCATTAGGTCGGGCGTGAACTGAATCCGCTTGAAGCTCATATTGAGAGCCTTGGACAGGGTTGAAATCAGCAGCGTCTTCGCCAGGCCCGGCACCCCCACGAGCAGCGCGTGGTTCCGAGTGAAGATCGCGATGAGGATTTCCTCGACCACCGATTGCTGGCCCACGATGACCTTGGAAAGCTCCCGCTGCACCGCGAGGTAAGCCTCGCGGCACTGCGCGATGGCCTCCTCCGTCAAGTAGTCGCGAAAATCAGTCGAGGTGACAGCGGGGGTCTCAGTGTGCATGGCAGCTTAGGTTAGGCTTAGGATTGGGGAAAGTTCGAGGTTGAGTTCGAGGTCGAAGTCGGAGCGTTGCGGACGGCTGTTTACAGGCGGGAGGGGAATCGATTCCGGTTGACGGGAAAATCAGCAATTTCTCGGAAGGCACGGGTCAAAGTTAGGGTAGTTCAACGCCGATCAGTGGGCGGAAACCGTCAAGTCACCGCAGGAGAGGTATCGGTTCCGGGGCCAACTTGCGCCCGGGGGGGTCGAAATACCCCGTGGAAGGGCTGACGGAAGACGGTTTAGATGAGGTCGAGGGCGTCGATGTCGAGGAGGTCTTGGATTTCGGGGTCGAGGGGGAATTGGTCGCGCAGGCGCTGGATCTCGGCCGCCGCTGGCTCGGCTTGATCGACAAAGTAGCAGCAGTGGAAACGGTAGAGGTCTTTCATCTTTTCGAGCGGGCAGGGCACCGGCCCCCGCACTTCGATGGGCAGTCGGGCCTGCTCCAGCAGAAAGTCCGCCCAGCGCTGGGTGTAGAAGGTCAGTTTATCGAGCGAGCGGCTGCGGAAGAGGTGGCGGATCAGGTGGCGGAAGGGCGGGTAGTGGTAGGCGCGGCGCTCCGCCAGTTCGGCCAGCAGAAAGCCGTCAAAGTCCCCCCGCCGGGCGTATTGGATGGGGTCGGTGTGGGGCTGGTGGGTCTGGATGACCACTTCCCCGGCGCGGTCGCCCCGCCCGGCCCGCCCGGAGACCTGCACAATGAGCTGAAAGGCCCGCTCCCCGGCGCGAAAGTCCGGCACCTGCAAGGCCAGGTCGGCATCGACCAGGCCCACCAGCGTGACGTTGGGGAAATCTAGCCCCTTGGCGATCATCTGCGTGCCGACGAGGATGTCGATGGCCCCTTTCCGAAAGTCCGAGAGCACCTGTCGGAAAAGGTGCTTCTTGGTCATCGCGTCGGCATCCAGGCGCACGCAACGGGCCTTGGGTAGCAGCGTCTTGACGATGTCCTCGATGCGTTGGGTGCCGCTGCCCCGGCGCGTGATGTCCGGGCTATGGCAAGCTGGGCACTGGCGGGGGACGGCCTGATGATAGCCGCAGAGGTGGCACTTCAGCCGCTCATCCGCCCGGTGGTAGGTCAGGGTGACGGAGCAGTGCGGGCAGCCCGGCGCGTGGCCGCAAGAGGGGCACAGCAGACTGGAGGAAAAGCCGCGGCGGTTGAGAAACAGGATCGACTGCTCCTTCTTCTCAAAACGGTCGCGGAGCCGTTCCGCCAGGGCCACCGAGAGTAACTTCGCGCCGCCCTGCGGGCCGGGCTTTTCCCGCTTCATATCGACCAGGAGGATCTTCGGCAACTCGCGGTCGTCCACCCGACGGCTCAACCGGCTGACGCGGCAGGCCCCGGTGGACACCTGATACAAGGTCTCCAGGGCGGGGGTGGCCGACCCCAGCAGGCAGAGGGCTCCCTCGCATTGGGCGCGATAGATGGCCACGTCGCGACCATGGTAGCGGGGCGTTTCGGACTGCTTATAGGACGGCTCGTGCTCCTCATCGACAATGATCAACCGCAGGTTGGGGATCGGCGCGAAAACCGCCGAGCGCGGTCCGACGACCACCCGCGCGGCCCCGCTGGCCATTGCCCGCCAAGCGTCAAAGCGCTCACCTGCGGAAAGATGGCTGTGCCAGACCACCACCCGGTGGCCGCCCTCGGCCAGGCGAGCTCGCACCCGCCCGACGGTCTGGGGCGTCAGGGCCACCTCGGGCACCAGAAAGATGGCCCCACCGCCCTCCGCCAGCACTGTCTGGAGCAGGTTCAGATACACCTCGGTCTTACCGCTGCCGGTCACGCCGTGTAACAGGTGGGCGATAAAGCCCCCCGCGTGCAGCGAAGTCGTCAACTCCGCCGCCGCGGTGCGCTGTTCTTCCGTGAGCTTCGGCGGGGTGGCCGCCACCTGCTCACCATCGCCCCACTCATCGAGATAAACCTCGCGCTCTTGGACTTCTCGCACCTCGAAAACGAGGCCGCGCTGGATCAAGGTCACGCAACTGGCGGCGGCCACCTGGAGGCGCTCCAGCACCTCGCCCTTGGGCAGCGGCTGGCTCTGCTGGCGGAGAAAGTCCAGCAGTGCGGCCTGTTTTGGCGCCTTGCGGCGCAGTGCCTCCAGTTCCCCCTCGGGCAGCGGGTAGCCAATCTTCAGCAACTTCCGCTCCTTGGGAGCGACGCCCTGCCGCACTACGGCGGGCACCATGGCCTCTAAAACCGACTGCGGCCCGGCAGCGTAGTAGCGGCCTAGCCAGTCGGCTACGCCCAGGAGGGCGGGCGTGAGGACCGGCTCCGGGTAAAGGTTTTCGATCACCAGCTTCAATCCCGGAACCTCCGGAAAGGGCGGCGTCAAGGCGCCCCGGACGATCCCCAGCACCGTTCTCCCGCCCAACGGCACCCGCACCAGCGACCCGAGGCTCACCTGCCCCTGTAGGCGGGGCGGCACTGCGTAGGTCAGCGCCCGATCCAGCCCCGCCAACGGCCAGACCTCGACCTGGGCATCCAGGTCAGCGGCGGGCAATAAGCTGCGGGTGATGGGCATCGGGGAGAAGGGGGTGTTGTTTTCTTGAATAGATCGAAGACCAAGATCCTACCAGAAAAAGCCCCCCCGGGCCAGACCTCGCATCGCTCCAGTGGCTCCAGAGCCAAAAGTTTTACTAAGTCCTGGTGTGCAACGACTTAAGTCGTAGGGAAAGGTGGTGACGGTTTTCCGTGGGCAACGCGTGGGCCTTTATTGGCCACGGACCACGGTTGCGCTCGCCAGGCGCGGCTGGAGGGTAGTATCATGCTGGAGATGTTATCGCTGGAGACCATCACTTCACGCCAAAATCCCCGGATTAAGCAGCTCGTGCGGCTGCGGGAGCGCTCCGAGCGGCTGCTCCGGGATCGCTTCTTGGTGGAGGGGCGGCGGGAGCTCGGGCTGGCTTTGGCCAACGGCTTCCTCCTGGAGACCCTTTTCGTGCAGGTTCCGGAGTCTGCGGACCTCGATGAGGAAGCTTTTTCCTTGGTGCAGCAGGCGCGAGCCCAAGGTGCCGAGGTGGTGCGGTTGACCGCTCCGGTTTTCGAGAAGGTGTCGGCCCGGGAAAACCCGGATGGGTTGCTGGCGGTCGCGGTGACGCCGCAGCGGTTGATAGAGTGCCTGCCGTTGCGCTCGCCGCCGTTGTTGCTGGTGGTCGATGGGGTCGAGAAGCCCGGCAATATCGGCGCAATCATCCGCACTGCGGCGGCCGCCGGGGCTGACGCGGTGGTCTTGGCGGATGAGTCGGGGGACCCTTACAGCCCGCAGATCATCCGCAACTCGCGGGGGTTGGTTTTTTCGTTGCCGGTGCTGGCGGAAGAGCCGCAGCACCTGGCCTTTTGGCTGCGGCAGCAGGGGATGGCGATCGTCGCCGCCGACCCGGTGCAAGGCGTGATCCACTGGGAGGCGGACCTAGCCGGGCCGGTGGCCCTCGTGCTGGGTTCCGAGCACGCGGGGCTGAGCCCGTTTTGGCGGAGCCAGGCGGGGCGGCTGGTGCGGATCCCGCAGATCGGCCAGGCGGACTCCCTGAATGTCAGCGTGTCGGCTGCCGTGCTGCTTTTCGAGGCGGTGCGCCAGCGATGCTCCGCCGGGCTGGGCGGTGGTCAGTAGCTCGACGGCCAGAATGCCGGGGCTGCCGATCGGGTGCGGGCAGTCGGGCAGGGCACCTCGCCTCGCGAGCTACTGCGGGGGACGCTGGGCGCGTCGTTGCTGGAAGCGCACGACGTGGATCGCCTGTTCGATGGCGGTGCCGAAAGCCCTGATGGTCAGTGGCTTTGGCAGGTAGTCGTTCATGCCCGCCGCTAAAAACTCCTCCCGTTGCCCGTGGAGGGCGTGCGCGGTCTGGGCAATCAGGTAGGAGTGGGGCGAGGGGCCCTCGAGCTGGCGGATGCGGGCGGTCAGTTCAACCCCGGAGAAATCGGGCAGCTTGATGTCGATCAGGACGATCTCGTGGCACTTCTCGGTAAAGAGCGCGAGGGCCTCGGCACCCGTGCTGGCCACGTCGCAGACGACTTCGTATCGCCGCAATAATGCGAGAAGGACGGCTTGATTGGACGGGGTATCCTCGACGATGAGCAACCTAAGTTTGCCGGTGCCGGGGGTGGCGGCAGGCTCTTCCCGCACTCGGAGCGGAAGGACGCTTTCGATCAGGGCGTAACTCATGAAAAAACTCTCGATACCTCGTGGTCTTTCAATTCTATCTGAGATCGCCTGATCGCAGAGGAGGTGTTCGCACGAGAATTAAGGCTGAGCTTCAAAATGAGAATCCGGTATCGGGTCGTCGATCAGAAATACCTAGGGTTGATTGCTTATCTTTTGGCTGACGATTGCTGATTGGCACGGCAGCGATTGGGGGGCGGAGTCATTGACGGTGAAGCATTTAGGCGTCCATGAGGATACGCGACTTTACACGGAGTTGCGGATTAAGGTTCCGTGGCTACGTGGTTTCCGGAAACTTTCTGTCGATCGACGTCTTTTTCTGGAGGTTAGGGGATTGGCGCGAGGGTGAGTGGCAGTGGGTTGGATGCTTGGCTGAGTTACGCATCAGCCGACGGCGCGGAGGGCGTCGGTGGGGCGGAAGCGCTCGACCTGGGCCTCGACGAAGCGGCTGAGGGCGGTCATCCGGCGCAGGGATGGGTGGACGGCGAGGGCTGGTTGGAGAGCCTCGTCAGCGGCGGCGATTTCGGCGTAAACGCGCACCAGGCTCTGGTCGAAGGCACCGGAGGCGGCGAGCTGGGTGCGAAGTTGGGCTGGCGTTATTTCCCCACGCATCCAGCTTTGCTGCCACTGGTGGGCCGCAGCGTCGCTGAGGGTTTCCAGGTGACAGAAGATGGGCAGGGTCAGTTTCCCGGAGGCCATGTCGGTGCCGAGGGTTTTTCCGGCGCGGGCTTCACTGGCAGCGTAGTCGGCGAGGTCGTCGAACATCTGATAGGCGATCCCGAGGTGGCGGCAGAAGGTGCCGACGGCGTGGGCGTGGCTCTCCGAGGCTCCCGTGAGGTGGGCGCCGAGGTAGCCCGAGACCCGGAAAAGCTCGGCGGTTTTCAGGTCGATGACCCGCAGGTAGTGGGCGTAGTCCTGGTTGTGGTGGCCGCGGCGGAAGGTCTGGGCGATCTCCCCCGAGCAGACTTGGCGGGTCGCAGCCGATACAGCGCGGCAGACGGCGACGGTCTCGAATTGGCTAGCGAGTTGCAGGGCCTGGGCAAAGAGGGCGTCCCCGATCAGGACGGCTGCCGAGCGGCCCCAGCGGGCCCACGGCGTAGCCGAGCTGTGGCGCATCGAGGCATCGTCGAGGATGTCGTCGTGGACGAGGGTGGCCTGATGCACCATCTCAACCACGGCTGCAGCTCGGACCAGGTCGGTGGCCTGGTTCCCGTGGAGGTCATCGTGGCACCGTCCGAAAAAGACCATCAGCGGGCGCAGGCGCTTACCCTCGTGCTTCAGGCAGTAGGCGGCCAGCTCGCGCGCTTCGGGCTCGAAGTCGCTGAGTTGCTCGGCCAGGTAGCTTCGCAGGTCTTGCAGGAGGGCTTCGACCGGCTGAACAAGCTGGTGATAGTCGAGCGCTCGGGTTTCGGGCGCGCTGCGATAGGCGGTGAGGGTCATGGCTTACTAAGGTTAAAGTGAAGAGGCGGCCGGGGTGCTTAGCGAGCGGCGGGCGACGTTTTCTGCTTCGCGGCACTGCAAAGAACGGTAAAGTGCAGCAGCCGGTTGGCCAAGGTGGGAGGGTTTCGGGGTGATTGGGCGCGGGAAAGAGCCTGAGAAGCTTCAGGAAGCCCCTTTGAGGGGAACTGCATCGGGGCTTGCGTTGTCACGGGCGCAGCAGTTCCACTGCCTGTCTTCAACCGCGAACCTGTATCGTTATGCTGCCCGACTTGATGGATTTCACGATTTTGGCCCAGGCGTCGGCCCCTGGAGCCCCCGAAATGGCCCCTGGTGCTCCGGAAACGACTCTGCCAATCTCGGGATCGACGACGGTTCCGCCGGTGGATGAGGCGGGGCGGGATCCCAAGATCAAGGAGACGCAATCCGACCCGGTGATGTCGCTGCTGATCTTCGCCGGGGGCCTCTATTTCCTGAAAATGTGGTGGGATGACACGGTCAACGCCCGCCGGGGCGACCCGCACCCGAAGGCCCTGCCCGGAACGACGGAGTGCGGTTGGGGCTGGGTCGGGCTGGCGGCGGCCGGCTCCGTCGGGCTGGTGCTGATCTCGACGCTGGTGGAGGTTGCTTCCGGGATGAGTGCCCGTCAATCGGACACCATCTGGCTGGCCTTGTTGGGCTGGGTCGGGGCGGCCTTTATCGAAGAAATCTTGGTGCGGGGCTACGGCGGCTCGTTGCTGGAGCACGGGAAGTTGCAATTTATCCTGGGGCCGCTGGGCTTCGCCAAGCCAACGCCGGTCCCGGCGCGGGAAAGCGCCGGGGAGATTGCGGGCGCTGCTGTCGCTGTGGAAAGCGTTCCTGGCCACAGCAATAGCTTGAGTGCAGACTTGCAGGGGCTGCCGCCGGTCGATGAAGCGTCCGCAGAGGTCGCGGGGGACGCCCGCTCGGGGAAGCCGAAAGCCTTTCCGCGCCCTCCGAGCCCAGCCACCTTCCGGGAGTTGCTGCCAGGCATTGTCGTGCTGTCGGTGATTTTCTCGTTGTTGCATCAAAACCTCTGGAATGTGGAGTTTCCGGATGCGGAGGGCGTCGGCTCGTTTACCCGCTTTCTGCGCGGAACTTACTCTTGGCAGCTTGGCGAGTTTTACAACTGGTGGACGACGCTGGCTCTTTTCGCCAATTCGGTCTTCTGGTTTTACGTCCGCTACTCCTCGAAAAACCCCGAGCGCTCGCTGTTGCCCTGTTTTGCAGGGCACGCGGCGGCTAACGCAGCAGTGTTTTTCGTGAAGTTGGCGCAGGGTCATGTCGTGGGGGTCTGGGCGGTGCCGATGGTGGTGAACTAGAGAAACGTCGTTAAGGGCGGTCGTGAAAGGTTGCCTTAAGAGTCTTGGGGAAAAGCCTTGAGGAAAAGTTGTCGGAAAGACTGTCGTGCAAGGTGTCGGAGAGTGGGGCCGTATGAGGGGCGGAGGTTGCAAAACGGGTGGCGTTTTGGGCGGGCTAGAATGGGTCGTTGGCCAAGATGACCTCCGACTTGGGTCGGGGGGCAGGGTAATCGCCGAGGGTCTTGCCCATTATCTTGAGGGCGATCGGGAGGACGACGTTGCGGTCGTTTTTCGAGACGAACTCCATCATTTTGGCCGTCAGGGTCATGAATTCGGTCAACTCGCCAATCATCCGGGTGAATTCTGCGGCTTCGGGGTGGTCGCAGAGCTTGGCTTGGGAGCGGCAGGTTTCGAGCACGTCGAGCGCGGGATCGATTTCCCGCCGGCGGCGCTCGCGGCTGATGGCGCAGAACATTTTCCAGACGTCTTTTTCGGCTTCAAAGTAATCTTTCCGCGAGCCCCTGATGGCCATGGTGCGCACGAGCCCCCAGACGACCAGCTCGCGGAGGTTGGTGTTGGCATTGCCCCGGCTGACCGAGAGTTCTTCCATGACTTCGTCGCAGGAGAGGGGCTCGGGGCTGACCATCAGCAGGGCGTGGATCTGGGCCATGGTGCGGTTGATGCCCCACGACCCACCCATGGCCCCCCACTGGTCGATAAAGGCATTACGGACGGACACGAAGTCCACGGAGTTTTCAGTGATAACCACAGTTTCAGAATCTACTGAAAGTTCAGGTAAGTCAATCCGGTCGGGGCATTTTGGTTGAGCGGCGGCACGGTTACAGAAAAGCTAATCAGCAACGACAAGATTTTTAATGGGTAAAATCTTCTTAAATTGGTTAATAGTCGGCTGGTTAGCCGTGACGGGTTGGTCAGCGCCGTTATCGGGGGCGTCGGCGGCCGGGACGTCGTGGGCGGTGTCGTCTGGCCTGGAGGTTTCTGGCTCGGCCTCTGGGCCGCCGGTGGAGGTGGTGATGGTGCGTCCGCGGGAGTCTTTTACGGTCAGTTACCCGATCATTCCGTGGTCGATCCGCATCCCGAGTAACCTTTCCTTTGCGGTGCGCTTTGAGGAT
Source organism: Opitutales bacterium (assembly GCA_036788355.1). Taxonomy (GTDB): domain Bacteria; phylum Verrucomicrobiota; class Verrucomicrobiia; order Opitutales; family Cerasicoccaceae; genus DAIQNO01. Next base: position 20,847 of record DAIQNO010000005.1, read on the forward strand.
GAGTTTTATTGGTATTTTGAGGTAGGAGATGGCCAACAGGCCCACCTGATCGGTTGGCCGAAGGTGGAGGTCGGGCCGGTGGTGCGAAACGGGGTGCTGAGCTTCCGGCAACCGTTGTCACGGACTTTCAAGCAGGCCTTTCACCTGGTCGAGGCGAGTCAGACCTATCCGCTGGTGGCCCAGGGTGAGGATTGGGTGACGGTGCGGTTGCCCAGCCGCCGGGGTTCGGCGGGCCGGGGTGAGCCGGGAACGGTGGAGGTGCGGGTGCCCCGGCAGGCGGTGGAGCTGAGCCGGGGCGGGAGGTTTCTGGGGTCGGCCCTCGATCGGCTGGCGCGATGGCGCAGCGAGGCGCGGACGCGGGCACCGGTGCCGCTGCCCTTAGGCCGGCAGGCGGCGGCCCTGCTCTACCTTCCGGGGGCCACCGGAGGGCCTGCGGTCGGTTTCCGGGCCTGGATGGATGGCAACCACTACGCGGTCTTGCCGGCTCGGCCAGATCATCAATACCCCAGCCAACTGGTCACGGCGGAGGGTCAAGAGCTGAGCATCCGCGGGGCGGAGGAGACTGGGGAGTCTACGGTGGCCCGCTTGCTGTTGGCGCCCGGCTTGTCGCCAGCCCTGCTCGTCAGCTTCACGCCCGGGAGTGCCGAGACCGCGTCGATGACGGCCGCCGCGACTCACTCCGGGCCAGAACGGGCACCGGCCCGGCAGCGGGTGCACCTCCCGACGGACCAGGCGGCTACGGAAGCATTGCGGGCGGAGTGGGATGCCGTTGACCACTGGGAGGAGGTGGAGATCGGCTCGGACGGTCGGCTGAGCCGCTTGGCCCTGGAGGTGCCGCCGGGCACCCCTGCGGTCTCGCCGGAGGGCGTTTTGATCGGTATCGTGGGACGGGATGGGCGGACCATCCACCGGCTGGATCAGGCCCAGCGGTGGCGCCTGGTGGCCTTGGCGGAGTGAGTTTTGGCGGCGAGGGGGTGGAGACCCCGGCTTTCCCGGTCTCTCGGCCTTCCGAGGAGATCGCGTTGACGTGACGGCAGAGAAAGTTAGCGAGGGGTCACTTCACGGCTTGGAGGCGGGCTATTAACTCGCTATGGTCAGGGGCTTAATAACGGGTTAAAGCCCGGTGCATTTATGGCGATCATCACTCCTGAGCTTGAGCGGCCCTACAGCAGTGTCC
>DAIQNO010000006.1:0-20998 GCA_036788355.1 Opitutales bacterium
ATCGCCCCGTTGGGGCTGGGATTCAGCGGCGGACTTATCCCGCAGGGCACTAGAGCCGGTTTTTGAAGATTGGTTAACCGGATGAGGGGCGAGGGAGTTCGCATTTAGTAACGCTGCTTTGAAGGCCCCGAATACCCCGGCCATCGCCACGGCGATAACACTCCCCACTCCGAACGGCACTTTTTCGTGCAAAATGCTGTCCTGATGGTCAACACCACCACATCATTACTCCGATGAGCGCGCCTGCCGATTCTTTGCCTGTTTTGCCTGTTGCTGGACGTTCGCTGCCGCCTTCCGGTCGGCGACTGGTCAAGACCGAGGTTTCGGCTGATGAGATTGCCGAGATTGTGGCTCGGTGGACGGGCGTGCCGGTCACGCGGTTGCTTGAGGGTGAGAAGCAGAAACTGCTGCACCTCGAAGACGAGTTGCACCGGCGGGTGATCGGTCAGGATGAGGCGGTGACGGTGGTTGCGGAGGCGATCTTGCGGAGTCGGGCGGGAATTAAAGACCCGAGGCGGCCCATCGGCTCCTTTTTGTTCCTGGGGCCGACAGGGGTCGGAAAAACCGAGCTGGCCAAAACCTTGGCCGAGAGCCTGTTCGACAGTGAGGCCAACCTGGTGCGGCTCGACATGTCGGAATACATGGAAAAGCACTCCGTCTCGCGGTTGATCGGCGCTCCTCCTGGCTACATCGGCTACGATGAAGGCGGCCAGCTCACCGAGGCGGTTCGGCGTAAACCCTACGCAGTGGTGCTCTTTGACGAGATCGAGAAGGCCCACCCGGAGGTCTTCAATACGCTTTTGCAGGTGCTCGATGACGGACGCATCACCGACAGCCAAGGCCGCACGGTGGATTTTAAGAATGCAGTGCTTATTTTGACCAGCAACCTCGGCTCTCGCCACCTCGTGGGTGATGACCTGCGCTTAGCCGCCGCCTCAGCGACTGGGCACGGCCTGCCAGAGGCGGTCCGGGAGCGGGTGATGGCCGACGTCCGCGCCGCGTTTCGCCCGGAGTTTCTCAATCGGATCGACGATATCGTGCTTTTCCACCCGCTCGGTCTCGACGAAATCACCCGGATCGTGGAACTCCTGTTGGCCGACCTGAATCGCCGCCTGGCAGATCGCCGCATCACGCTCACGCTCAGCCCTGCCGCTAAAATCTGGGCAGCAGAGCGCGGTTACGACCCCACCTACGGTGCCCGACCGCTAAAGCGCTTCCTGCAGAAGCACCTGGAAAACAGGCTCGCCCGCGATCTTCTGACGGGAACCATCGGCGACGGACAAAGTGTCCACTTTGACCTTGAGGGTGATGAGCTGGTCCGACGCCTGACCGGGGCGCCTGATCAGCCGGTTGGCTAAGCACTGCGCCCCACGAGGTACCGGTTTCCTGCTGCCTGGAAGAGGGAAATACGCTGACCGGAATCTACCTCGACTTGGAACGAGCAAGGAACCAAGTTGGGTGGCGGGGGAAGCTACCGGCTAAGGTAGCGGGAAACTCCATCATGGCTGGCGGGCATGGCCGTTTCGCCCTTTTTCCAATTCATCGGGCAGACTTCGCCGTGGGTTTCATAGTGCTGTAGGGCATCGACCATCCGCAGAACTTCCTCGATGCTGCGTCCGAGGGGCATATCGTTGACGAGCTGGTGGCGCACGATACCCTCTCGGTCGATCAGGAAGAGACCGCGGTAGGCGACCAGCTCTCCGGTGGCCGATAATTCCCCGTCATCATCCACGCCATACTCCCCGGCGAGGACATCATAGGCCGAGGCGATGGTCTTGTTGGTATCTGCGACCAGCGGGTAGGTCACGCCCTCGATCCCGCCGCGATTGAGCGGGGTATGCACCCAGGCCCAGTGGCTAAACTCCGTATCGGTCGAGCAGCCGATCACCTGGGTGTTCCGCTCCTCAAAGTCCGCCAGGGCTTTTTGGAAAGCCACTAACTCGGTCGGGCAGACAAAGGTGAAGTCTTTCGGGTAAAAAAACAGCACCACGTATTTCCGCTCGTGGAACTGCGCCAACGTAAAATGATCCACGATCTGCCCGTTGATTACCGCTTTTGCGGTAAAACCGGGTGCTTTTTTGCCAACAAGAACTGCCATAGCGTGTTTTTTGAAAAGTGGATATTGTCTAATTTCGGAAGGGGAAGCGTTGGCTCGGCGGTGATCGGTGTCAAGGCATCGGGAGAAGTTACCGACGATAACCGGGAGATCGTCGTCGCCAGGGCTCGGATATTAAATTGGGGCCAAAACGCGAAGCAGCTTTCCTCGCTCAAAAGTGGGGGGAGTGCATCGGGAGTTGTCTTTACGATGTCAGGGCGCAAGTTTTTCGAGGTGCTTCCACGGTTTTGGTGCTCAGCATGGTGAAAATGGCAACAGCGGCCCGCTGGGCTCGACGGAAGCAGCTACCGTGGCTGGCGGGGCTGTTGCTGGTCGGCTTGCCGCAGCCATTGTGGGCGCAGTCAACTGCCCCGGCGGACCCCCCGATTGCGGGGCCGTGGCAGTTGACGTTTCCCTTGGATCCACTGCGGCGCACTTTCCAGCCGTCCACTCCGGGGCGGGTTTTGCGCGACTTTCTGGCACCACCGGACGACCTGACGCAACGGTCGAGCCCGGCGATCGTCGGCTTGGGCCTCATGGTGTCAACCGACCCCGCCCCCGAATTGAAGACCCCGCTGCCGCCGGAACAACTGGCGAAGCTGAAGGCCGACCTCCGGCAGATGTGGTCGAAACACCCAACGCCGGGGCTTGCGCTGACGGTGATCGACCGGCAGGGACACCGTTTTGACCTTCTGCTGGGGACGACCGATCTTTCTACTGGCGAGGAGATTTCCGCCAACACGCTTTTCAACCTGGGGGCTGCGACTCAAGGGCTGACTTCGATTCTGGCCTTGCGTCTTGCGGAAAGCGGTCAGATCAACCTCGATGCTTCCCTGCGGTCACGGCTGCCGGACCTTCATCTGACCGATCCTCAAGCCACCCAAACCCTCACTTTGAGGCACCTCCTGAGCAATGTGGGCGGCATTCCCGCGTATTTCGACGACATTTTGGATCCCGCGTGGGCACAACCGCAGGATCTCTTGCAGACCCTCAGCCAGACGCCGATCACCGCCCAGCCTGGGCGTCTGCTGGAGCCTAGTGCCTTGGGTTTTTCGACCGCAGCTTATCTGCTGGAAGAGCCCAACCGGGCTCCTTCAGCCAACGCCCTCGATCGGTTCAAGGGTCGTCTGGCAGAGCTAGTTTTAGAGCCGTTGGGTCTGACCTCGGCGACCTTCACCCTGCCGGTCGTGGCGGAGGGGGGAGGCGGCCTGGCACGGGAAAATGCGGTGCCCTTGATCGCAGAAAGCTTCAGATTGGCACCCGGCGATGCCGTCCCGGGGGTTGTGGTCGAAGGGCCATCGTCACGGGGGGCGGGGACGCCGGGCGCGGTCGTTGATGAAATTGCCAACCAGGGGCCTGGGAGGGGCGGGGAGGTCTCCCCCCTGACGGTGGCTCGTCCGCATCGATGGGATGCCCGCCGGGGCTATCAGCCGGTACGCCGCTGGGAACCCCCTGGCAACCCCTTCAGCCCGGCACTCGGCCTCAAGGCGACCCTTTCGGACGTGGCAGCGTGGCTACTGGTGGAACTGCGGTATGGGCAGCTCCCCGATGGGAGCTACTTAGCCGGCCCTACGGCCTTCCGAGAGCGCTGGTGGGGGCGCTTGGAGGGGGGACCTCGGGTCGGCCCGCGGGCCGCGCTCTCGGTCGGGATGGGTTGGGTGCCGCAGACGGTCTCCGGCGTCGAAATTCTTTCCATTAGGGGGAGCTACGATCGACAATGGGCGTTGATTGCCATTGTGCCGTCGGCCGAGGTCGCCTTGGGTCTCCTCATCAACGCGGAAGGCCCCCACGCCGAAGCACTGATTGAAAGCACCCTCCGTAACCTGCCTATCTACCTCACCGCCCCGCCTGATAGCGATCGGTGAACCTCATCTGCGCGGTTGGCGCTAATCCCCGCCGTAATCCGGTGGTGACGGGATTTAGGCCGCGTCCACCTTGGCCTCGACGGAGCTGATGGTGAGGAGCGGGATGATGGCAAAGTTGTCTCCGGCGTCGTCCGTCCAAAAAACGAAAACGGCGGTCCGGCTCGGCGAAAAATGGATGAAGTCTGGGCTGGGAACGCGGTAGCGGTCGCCGGAGGCGGTCACGATGGTAAAGGGCTGGTGGCTGCGGATCTGCTGTTCCAATAATCGACTGTCCATTTTGGAACTTTGGCAGGTTAAGGGCGCAATCGCGAGATTTTCCTGAATCGACGCGGTTGTTGCAGGTTTTTTCAGCCAGTTGCCTGGTGCCGGAGGCAGTGGTCGAGTCCGCTGTTCCGGGGTCGGAGGGTTCAGAGACTCAGGTCGCTTTCCCAGCGTGATGCTTCTGGGGATGCCAGGGGGGAAAGCGTCGGCTTTTTTCGGCACCTGGGTCGTTTTGCGGATCGGCAGTTGCGGGCGGCAGAGAAGTTGCTTAAATGAGGGTCTGTGATCGAGATAACACCTTCTGATAGTGGGTCTGGGCCGAAGTCGCCGGAGGATTCCGGCGGTCTGGAGCGCAGCAGTGTCTTCCAACTGGGCGAGAAGGGCCAGAGTGCTGGAAACCGTCGGGGCGGCTTAGCGGGGATGCTCGGCAAGCTCCGCGACCCAAGGTTTTTCCAGACTCCGGAGGCGCGGTGGGGCCTTTTGGCGGCCGTGGTCTTGGTGGTGACTTGCTTCGCCGTCGGTGGCGCGCTGAAGCCGCAGCGGATCGGTGAGTTTCGATTGGATGACTTTGCGTCTCTGCCGGTGCAGTATAATGGACGCCCGCAGCCGGTAGAAACCGTAGCGCGGAATGCCCTCCGCACGCTGAGCGGCACCACCAGCGTCCGCCACGTCGTCACCTTGCCCAATGGACAGACGGAGCGCGTGACCTACCCCGCGCTGCTGTGGCTGTTGGAGTTGACCGCCCGCCCCGAAAGGGCCGATGAGCTGCCGGTGTTTCGCGTCGATCACCCCGATGTGCGCCACCTCATGGGCCTGACCCTGAGCGACGGCAAGCGGGTCAGTTTTAGCCGGTTGGAGCCGCGCTTTGAGGCCCTCAGGGCTCAGGCAGCGCAACTGCCGACTGACGCAAAAGTGCGAACCGCTTTCCATAAAGGGGTGGCCGAGCTTTATCAGAAGTTGGATCTTTACTTTCACCTATCGCAAAGTTTTCACCCGCTGGGCGGGACTGATGCCCTGTTGCTGGAATACGCCGGCTGGGAGTTGTCCGTGGAACCGGGTCTGGCGGCGATGTCTGCCAGGGAGGCGGGAGAGACCTTCGACGAGGAGGCCTTCAACCGGTTTACTTTTCTGACGGATCGCTACCTGCGGCTGAGTCGCTCCGCTAAACTGGGCATCCTGCCCAACCCCGACCCGCAGCAGCCTTGGTTGAACGTCGGTGATGGATTGTTGGGGGCGATCCAAAGTGGAACGGTTGACCCGACCTTGACGGCCCATGCTCGCCTGACGGTGGCGTGGCGCAACAATGATGCCACGGCTTTTAACGCGGCTTTGGACGTGCTTCATCAGCGCACCGATACGGCGGCCCAGCACAAGGTTTCCTGGGAAGTCTTGTTGCAGCGGAGCGAGCTTTTTTACCAGTTGGCGACCCTCTACGCGCTGCTACTGGTGGGCTTTGGGGTGGTGCTGATTCGCCCGTGGGAGCCACTGAGGATGGGGTTGGTCTGGGCTACGGCAACCGTTTTTGTGTGGCACACGGTTGGCATTCTGGCGCGGATGTATCTCCAGGGTTACCCACCGGTCACCAACCTGTATTCTTCGGCGATTTTTATCGGCTGGGCGGCTGTCGGTCTGGGTTTATATCTCGAAAAGATGTTTAAGGCTGGGTTCGGAGGTTTCTGTGCGGGCTTGATCGGATTCAGCACCCTCGTCGTGGCGGCCAATCTTTACGAAACCAGCGCGGCAGGCGATACGCTAGAGCCGATGCGGGCGGTGTTGAACAGTAACTTTTGGCTGGCCACCCACGTCGTGATCGTGACCCTCGGGTATTGCGCGGTCTTTTTGGCCGGGGCGCTCGCCATCGTTTACGTCATCAAGCGGGCGGTTAGCGGGGCCTTTACGCCGGTGGAGCGGCGCGATCTGGCGAGGATGGTTTACGGGGTCACGTGCTTTGGGTTGTTGTTCTCTTTCGTTGGCACGTTCCTTGGCGGAGTTTGGGCAGATCAGTCGTGGGGTCGTTTTTGGGGTTGGGATCCGAAGGAGAACGGGGCTTTGATGATCGTGTTGTGGGGCGCGCTGATGCTGCACGCGCGTTGGGGGGGCTTTGTCAAGGAACGCGGCTTTATGCTGTTGGCGATTGGCGGAAACATCATCACCGCCTGGAGCTGGTTTGGCACCAACATGCTAGGGGTAGGGCTGCACAGCTATGGGTTCATGGACTCGGCCTTCTTTGCCTTGAACGGTTTTTGGCTGAGCCAGATTTTACTGATGGCCGCCGGTTTTCTCCCCGACCGTAGCCGTTCTCGGGCCATCGCTCAGCGAGCGACCACCGGGGCGGAGATTGTCGCAGCACCGGCGGTTGCAGAAGTCGTTGTGTCTGCTTAGACCCAAGACTGTTGCTGCGCGAATAGTGGTCGAAGTCACCCACAGGAATTGGGGGGATGAAAAAAAGGGAGTCTGATTCAATCAGACTCCCTCGCGACGATTGAGTGTGCTAACCGATTGCCAGGCCTCAACGGTTGTCGCCGCTTACTGCACAGCGATCTGGCGGGGCCGGGCGGCATCGGCCACCGGCAGCGTGACCTTGAGCACGCCGTTTTCGGTGCTGGCCTGCACGGCTGCCTCGTTGACGGGCACGTTGAGGTCGAGTCGGAGGCGATAATCGAGGGTTGGCAATTCCCGATGCCGGGCGCGCCAGCCGGTTCCGACGAAAGCAGAGCGTCGGGTCTGCACGCTGAGCACGCTGCGCTCGATCAATAGCTCAGCTTCGTCTTTGGCGACGCCCGGCAGGTACACCTGGAGGGTGTAGGCTTCCGGGCTCGCTTCGATGGCGTAGCGCGGGCGCAGGTAGCGTTGGCCACCGGAACCTTGAGAGCTTTGAGACTCGACGGCCGTGGCTGAACCGCTTTGCGCGAGGTGGCCATTTTGCCGGGCGGCCAGCGTCGCTTGGTCGTTGGAGCAGGTGGTCGCGCCCGAGGCACTTTGGGTTGGGTGTAAAACGGTGGTGTTCATGTTAAGTAAGGTAGGATGGATTTTTGATGTTGAGGCATTTTAGTCGGTGGAGAGTGGCCCCACAGATGGGGCCAACTCCACCTGCGGACTGGGACTTAGCTGACGGTGATGGCGCGGGGTTTCCGGGACTCAGCCTTGGGCAGAGTGACCCTGAGGAGGCCGTTTTCGAGCTTGGCGGATACCCGGTCCGCGTCGATTTCATCGGAGACGGTGACGCTGCGGCGGAGGGTTACGGTCTGTCGGCTGCCAGATTCGGCTCCTCCGACCACCTCTTCGCGCTTACCCGTGATGGACAGCACGGCATTCTCCAAGGAGATCTCGACGGCACTTTTTTCGACACCGGGCAATTCTGCGATGACGTAGTAGTTGTTGGCGTCGTCGTAAATATCCAGGCGGAACGCTTCCGGCTGGGCGCTGAAGAAGGCGCCGAGGGAGTTGAGCAGACCAGCGCGGCTGCCGAAGGATCGGTCAAGGGCGCGGTCGAGCTCCGCGAAGGGATCATTCCAGAAGTTGTCGTATTTAATCAGTTGCATAGTTGTTAATGAGTTTAAGGGTTGAAGAGACGGGACACGCCAACCCGTGGTTAACTTTTTTGCTTGCGTGTATCTGCCATCATGCAAGCCGTGTGCCCAAGAGGCTTTAAGTTTTCTTAAACCGTTCACCAACAGCGGTTTACAACTTCTGACCTGCGGAATGGACGCCTCCGGTTACCTAAAAAATGAGTCATTGTGACTCGCTTTTCGGGGCGCGTCGGGGTAGCGCGGCTCCTGGTGCGACAGGTGGCACAGTGCGTTATGGCCGCCCCAGTCGGCTTCCCTTCGGGGTTTCGACGCGGGGGAAGTTGGGGAGGTGCGGCGGGTTAGGGCGCTTCGGTGAAGAAGGCAAAGTCGTCGAGGTGGACTTCGTCGCCGGGGTATTGATTTTGCAGGCTAAATTGTAGTGAGACGCTGGTGGCGTGGGGCGGGGCGGTGCCGAGGGCGGTCAACCGGATCCATCCGTGCTGTCCAAGGGGCAGGCAGTCCAGCTCGGGCTGGCCGATGCGGCGGCCCTCGGCATTCCGCCAGAGCAGCCGGATGGCGACGCGACCGTCCCCTGAGACGCGACCCCGCACCCAGCCAGCCCAGGCATAGCGCTGGCCCGGCTCCACGTCCCACCGGGTGCGTAGGCTGGCGTGGTATTGCCCGCTGAGACGTAGCCCAAAGCTACCCGTGCGGGCTGCTTCCGGAGCCCGCTGCCAGTGCATCGCCTCGGTGTGCTGGGCATCGACTTCCCAGCGTTGGCCCGGCCCGGTGCGGGCATCGACGAAGCTCCAGGCGTCCTCGGCGAGGAGCCCGGCTTCGTCACCGGAAAACCACGGATCCTCCCAGGTTAGCCTTTCCAGCACCTTCCAGCTTGGGCGTTGCTCAGCGACGTTTCCGCCGATCTCAGGCGCGGCGCAATCGAGGTTGGGAGCCGTCTCCAGGGCTTCGAGTCGGTGCTGAAATTGGGGAGACATCAGCCAGGTGACGATGACGGAGGACAGGAGAGCGGGGTCGTGCGCGAGCGGCTCCCGTTCGGTGATCGACTGCTCCCGGAGGCGGGGGGTGGTCGGGGGGATCAGAGCCGATCGCAGGTGCAGGCGTTCATCCGCTAAACTCGCTAGCGCCTCGGGAGATGGACGAGGTTGCGCGGCTGCCGCCGACCAGGCGGAAAACAGTCGGCTAAGTGCAGTCAACTGGGCGTGCAGGCGGGCCGTCTCACGGATGCGCTGCCAGACCTTGGGGGTGCGTGCGAGAGCTTCGGCTTGTTGAAGGAGCAACCCGGTCGCTTCGCAAAAGTCCGGAGGAAAAAGGGCTAGTTGGTGCGGTGAATCGTAGTATTTTAACCAGGCCCCCGGACCCGGCTGAGCCATCCACTGCGCTTCTAAAGCCGCAAAGTAGGCCCGCATCGGGGCCGCACTCTCGCGGTAGTAGTCGTCAAAATAGCTCTGGAGCAGCTTTTCGGGTGATTGCTCGGCATCCCAGAGCAGTTGGGCGGCTAGCCAGTAGCGCGGGCCGTCCCAGCCCCAGCGGGGCTCACCCTCCGCGAAGAAGCCGTCCACACCGGCGCGATGCAGCCACTGAAGGGACTCGGCCAGCAGGGTCGGGGTGTGCCGGGGCACCAGGTAGGGGAGGCCCTCATAGTAGTCCCAGGTGCCGACCAGACGGGCGCCGCTGCCCAGCCAACGCTGGAGATTTTTCAGTTCTGCGTCGCGCAGGGCTGGGTCAAACCACTGATGGCGGTCGGCAGTCACCCAGGGCATGACGTTGGGGTGGATGGGAAAGTCGGGGGCGCGCTCCGTCCAGAGGTAGGCCAGCATCCCCAGAACCGGCCCTTCGCGGGCGTCCCAGGGAAAAAGCTGCTCGGCCACGCGGTTGGCGAAGCCGAAGAGCAACGGCGCGTAGTCGGGCCGCCCGGCAAAATAGCGAAACGGGCGCACCACGGCGGCAGTGTCCGCCCCTTGATCAAAGTAATAGGTGTCCGTCGCGCTCAGAGAGATGCTGCGTGGCGGTGGCTGCACTTCCAGCCGCTGCCTAACTGCGTCAGCCACCCAATCGGCCAAGCCCGCTGCGGCAAAGTGCGGCTGAGGCCCGCGGCCTCCCGCGATCGGTCGGGGTTGCCCGGCCACGACGCTGACCCACTGCGGGTGCTCCGCCTGCACCTGCGGCGTCACCAGGCGATGAATGCCGTGGTTAAAGTCAAAGAGGCTTTCAAGGCGATTGCGGCGGCCCCAGGCGGAGGGCTCTCCGGCCCGGCGCCCGGCCAGGATGGTCCGTTCCAAGAACGACGGACGGGTGATCGAGGGGCGCTCGACGCCCACCCACTCAGCTGCCAGGGGATACTCGGAGCCGATCTCGCCAGGGGTAAACCACCGCACCCCGTAGGCGAGTTCCAGGTGCCGGGCGACGGCGAAGAACGTCCCGAGCGGGGTGGCTCCGGCCGCGGCCCATCCCACCGGCAGGTCGGTCATCTCGGCAGTGCGTGGCGGCTGCTTCGAGGGTGGGAAGTCCTCCAGCGCGGTCTCGTCGTCCGACGTTTCGCTGGCCGCTATCATGGGGCCAAGCGGCACCATCCAGAAGCCGGAGGCCGGGAAACCTCTTCGATCCGACCAGCCTGCTGCCAGCTCCGAGGGCCGCCACAGGTCGGCGGCAGCGCCAAGAACCACGATCAACGGGAGCGGGCCGTTTTCCAAAACCAGGGCCGCTTCAGCAGGCGGCTCCCCGGCCCCCCATGTCGGCACTTCGGACTCTTTAGTGGTTGGGTCAGTTCCCGGCAGCCATGACGGCGGTGCGACTTCGAGAATCTCGACCGACGCCCCCGGCCGCACCCGCAGCAGGCCTTCCCGCAACAGTTGTCCGGCGGCTACCTCCTCGGCATGCGGAGCCTCCCCCAGGAAAATTTTTACCGGGCGGATCGTCGCGACCACTTCCACCGAAGTGGCACCTGCAGAGTCGCTGGCCCGACTAGATGACACGCCCAGGGGCAAGCCGACCGCAAGAAACCCGCCGAGAATCGCCCTCCCAAGTCGCCGCAAGGCGATAACCCTGGCGAAACGGGTGCCCCTCGGCCCGTTTAGCTGGGGGTGCTCTCGCGGTGCGGGGTGTATTCGGGAAGCCATTGTTGGAGCCAATCTTTCAGGGCGTCGGGAGGCAACCCTAAGTCCACCGTGCGGAGCGCATTGGCCAACTCGGCCCAGTCGGTCGAGAAGTCGGCTTCATGCTGGTAGCGGACGACTCGCGGATTGGTCGTCGGCTGCACCCGCTCACCCTCGCGGACGATTTCCTCAAAAAGCTTCTCCCCAGGTCGCAGGCCGGTGTAGATGATCGGAATATCGACCTCAGGAATGAGCCCCGCCAGCTCAATCATCCGCCGGGCAACAGCGTCGATGGAGATGGGCTTACCCATATCCAGCACGAAGAGGTCGCCACCCTCTGTCATGGCGGCGCACTGCAACACCAGGCCCACGGCCTCCGGGATGGTCATGAAATAGCGCTGCATCTGCGGATGGGTCACGGTCACCGGCCCTCCCGCCAGAATCTGCTGTTGAAAGAGGGGCAACACGCTGCCCGAGGAGCCGAGCACGTTGCCAAAACGCACGGCGGTAAAGCGCGTGCGGCCACCGAAATGCCGTTGCGCTGCAAAGATCGCCAGCTCGGCCATCCGCTTCGTGGCACCCATAACGCTCGAAGGGTTGATGGCCTTATCCGTGGAGACCAGCACGAAACGCTCCACCCCGTGGGTGGCCGCTAACTCCGCCAGGGTCAAGGTGCCGCCGACGTTATTAAAAATGGCCTCGGCTGGCTGCCGTTCCATCATCGGGACGTGCTTGTGGGCTGCCGCGTGAAAGATCACCTGCGGCTGGTGGCGCCTCAGCAGGTGATCCAGACTCTCCCGGTGGGTCACGTCGGCTACGATGGTTTCAAACAGGCCGGTTGAGCGGGTATCGCGCAGAGACAACTCGGTCTGGTAAAGGATCGGCTCGGCTTGGTCGAGGATGACTAGCTGCGCCGGATTCTGCCGCAGGATCTGGTGGCAAAGCTCTCGCCCAATCGAGCCGCCAGCTCCCGTTACCAAGACCCGACTGCCCGCGATGAGCTGCTCGATGGCACGGTTGTCGAGCGGGATCACTTCCCGCCCCAGTAAGTCTTCAATCCGGATTTCCCGCACCTGGGCCAACTCACTTCGCGCCGTGGTCAGCGACTTTAACTCTGGGATGATCCGTAGGGGTAGCTGCGCTGCTCTGGCAGCTTGCACCCAGTCTCTCAGGCGGTCGGGCCGAGGCTGGGCAATCGCCACGATGATCTCCTGAGCCCCCGCCTCCCGGATCACCCCGTCAAAAGAATCCGGCACTGGCCCAATCCGCAGGCCATGCAGAAAGCAACCGGCTTTCCGGACGTCATCATCAAAAAGAGCGACCACCGTCTCCCGACTCTCCGGAGACGACAGGGTCTCCGTCAGGATGCGCTCACCAAGGTAGCCCGCACCAATCACAACGATGCGACGTTGCCCGGCCTGGGCTCGCACGCCCCACCGACGACGCCATTCCCAAAGACTCCGGCAAGTCAGCCGAAAACCAACCAGCGCAAGTATTGACGTCGCCGCCTCGGCAAAAATCACGCGCCGGGGGAAGCTCCAATCCAAACCGCCGAAATAAAACGCCGCTAAAGCGACAAAAAAAGACACCGCGACGGCCCAAAAAATCCGCAACAAGTCAGGAATCCGAAAATAAGGCAGAAAGACCCTAAACTGCCCGAAACGCCAAAGAAGGATCACTTTTAGCGGAATGAACCACAATGCTGGCTCTAGATCGGCCAGTGGGTTACGACTTGTAAAATCAAAGTCAAAAGTAACTAGGTAGGCGATCAGCAGAGCGGCCACCAGCAGCAGCGGCTGCACCACTGAGGCCACTAAGACGGAACGCCGCTCTAAACGCGGGAGCCAGTGCCCAAATTGGCGTAGCAGTTGAGAAGCGAAAAACGGCACAGGTCTAAGTTGAGCACCTTCCTCAAAACTGAAATAAACTTTTTTGCCAAGCCTTTAAGATCCTCACCTCCACCTCGTATAGCCCCTATGAAGATAGGGGATAGCCCTGCACCCTATTTTCGGCCATGCGCCACCCTGCCAAACATGTTGCCCTGAAAGGTCTGAGGTAGCGAAGCACCCGTTACCGCAAGTCATACTCCAGTACCTTTTTCCCATGATGCAGGGTCAGGTGGTTGCGCCTCGCAGGGTCCAGGCTCGGCCGTGTTTCCCCAACCACCTTGGCTGCGACACCAAAGCGGGCGGCAACTTCAATGACGGCCTCGACCTCCTCCACAGGGCAGTAAACCTCCATCCGATGCCCACAGTTGAAAACGCGATACATTTCGCGCCACTTAGTTCCCGCCACCGCCTGAATCGCCCGAAAGATGGCCGGCGGTTCAAAGAGACGATCCTTGATAAAATGGATGCCGCGACCAAAGCGCAGGCACTTCGTCTGGCCCCCTCCGGAGCAGTGCACCAGGCCGCGAACCGCCCCCGGATGCTCGGCCAGGAGTGCCCGGACGATCGGGGCGTAGGTGCGGGTTGGGGACAGCAGCGCCTCGCCGACGGTCAAGGGGCTACCGGGTAGCGGGTCGGAAAGCCGATATGGGCCGTTATAAACCAGTTCCTTGGGCGTATCGGGGTCGTAGGTTTCCGGGTAACGCTTCCGGTAGGTTCCCTTCAATAGCTCGTGCCGTGCACTAGTCAGCCCATTGCTGCCAATCCCGCTGTTTTCAACCGTTTCGTAGGTCGCTTTGCCATCGGAAGCCAGTCCGACGATGGCCAGTCCCGGCACGATCCCTGAGCCGTCGATCACCGTGGACTTGGCCATTACCGCCACCGCGCAAGAGTCCACCGTCACCGTTCCGGTCAGGTCGCCGACATCGGCAGTTTCCCCCCCACCGCTGGCAATGATGATGCCGAGGCTCCGCAGGTGGGCCAAAAATGCTTCGGTGCCTTCGATCAGGGCCGCCAGAGCCTCGCCAGGGAAACGCCGTGCATTGCGGTTGACGGTGCTGCTCAGGAGAATACCGCCGGTGCAGCCGACGCACAGGAGGTCGTCGAGGTTCATGGCCACGCTGTCCTGAGCAATCCCTCGGAAGACGCTGGCATCGCCCGTCTCCCGGTAGTGCAAGTAGGCGATCACGCTCTTCGACCCGCTGCCATCGGCATGGATCACGTTACACTTTGCAGGATCCCCGGTAAGGTAGTCCTCGGTGATCTTGCAGAAGGCACCGGGAAACAGTCCGGACGGCAGGCGATCCACGACGGCGTGAATCTCTTCCTTGCCCGAGGACACCCCGCGTTGAGCGTAGCGGTCTTCGGAGGACGAGTTCCGCTTACCCGTTGTCTTGCCGCTCTGATGCGGTTCTTGCTCATCCGCCGCTGGGTCATTGGATAGCTCGACCGGCGGGAAATCCCCACTAGGGCTCGCCCTGGAATCCCCTGCGGGTGCCTGATGGGGCACCTTGGCAGAGCGGTCGAGGTTACTGATCACCTGATAACCACGTCGCGGGGTGGAAACTATCACGCCTGCCTGATTGAGCATCCGAAAGGCCTTGACGACGGTGTTGAGGGCCACGCCCGCCTCCGCTGCGATGGCCCGCTGGCTGGGAACGGTTTCCCCTGGTCGCAGGAAGCCGGTATTGATCGCAAAGTGGATCCGGTCGGCCAGTTGTCGATAGACTGGCACGGGCGAGGTGGTATCGAGGCGTAACGGCGGGAAGGGCATCTGGGGAAAGGAAGCGGTTAAGGCGGTATCTGGCAGCTGTTCCGACGGTCGGCAAGCCGTGAGAACGGTCGGGGCTGCTAGGCACTGAGGGGGCCGCCCATTGAGAGGGTCAGGGGGTGCGAGGGCCAGTTTCGGGCCCCGGCGGCGGTGAGGGGCGCGGTTCGGAAGGGGTGATTTCCGACGGTTGCTGCGGAACGGGGGGCAGGTTGGCTTCGAGAAGAAACGGGGTCAGGGCGTCGATGGCTTCGGTCGTCAGCAGGAAGGTCGCGGCGGGCTGGTCGGATCCACCGATCTGGCGGGTGCCGCCGAGTCGTTCCGTCAGCCATAACCTAAAGGTTTCCGCCTCGCGAGGGGGCACCGCAGCATCGGTGCTACTGCCACCCGCGCCACCGTTGCCACCTGACGCGGGGCCGGCGATGCCAGGGGTGGTGAAGGTGGCCTCCAGTCGATAGACCCACGGTGCGTCGATCGGCTCCACCCGCTGGTTTCCGAGGTAGTTGGCCACCTGCCACCGCGGTAGCAGGGTCGCCAGGGCTGCGGCTGCGGATTTTTGGCGTTCAGAAAGCGGCGTGGGTGTCAGGGAAGCCGCCCACTGGTCCCCGTCGCGCTCCAGCCGCCATTGCGGGCGATTGTCGCCGATCGGAATCAGGTCGATCCGGGTCAACATGGCCCCGCGTGGGGGCGTAAAGAGGAGCCTCTGGCGGAAGCGCAGCGGGCTGGCCTGGGCTTCGGCGAGGATGCCCGGCGGCAGGCCGTAAACGAAGCGCTGGTCTTCGAGCTTGGCGTAGTAAAAGGGAGGCGTTGCGGACGACCGGGCGCCGATCAGCAGGGTAGAGGTCTTGCCAGCCACCTCTAGTCGGATGCGGGCCAGCGGATTGGTCAGTCCCCATTCCCGCTCGTCACTGGGCCCTGGGGCATCACTGACGAAGCGAAAGGCTTCGAGGTTGGCCAGTCGTTGCAGCCACTGGATGGTCAAGTGGGTATCCGCCGGACGCACCGCACTGGCTTCACCGGGCCGAGGCTCGACGATCTGCCACGCAGAAGCGTCTCCCGGTTGGTTGTCCTCGAGCTTCTGGAGGGTGACGGACAGGCTGCCTTGGTCAATCTGCGCCGTGGTGACCGCCAGAGGGTCGAACTTCCAGAAGCGGCGCTCCCGCAGGAATTCCTGGGCACTTTCGAGCCACTGGAGCTCGCGGCTGGGCAGGGTAAAAAGGGTCTCCGGGGCACCGGTGCCCTCCAGTCGGGCAAAGCGATGCGCGGCAGCTTCAGTGGGAAGGGGCATTTCCGCGCCGACGGTCAGCGACCGCAGCCGGTCGCCGGCTTGGAGGGTGATCCGCAGGCGAGGACTTTCGAGCCCCGTCTGCGCGTTGGTCAGTTGCTCCGGGCGAAACCAATCGGTGGCGCGGAGGGAAATCAGCGATCCCAGGACGGCCTCGGTGATCTCCTGGTTGGCCGCTGCGCTGACCGGTGTTTCAAAAGCCCAGCCGTCGATCGACTTCCGCAAGGTCGTCCGCTGTTGATCCACCTGCACCGTGAGGCCGTCCACCTCGAAAAACTCCAGGTCGAAGACGGAGGGGTCGATCAGCTCGCCAAGGGGGCGCTCCAGAATAATCAGGAGGTCTTCCGGGACGACGGCGATGCCTTGGCCATCTGGCGGGAGGACGTAGAGCCTGCGGCCCAGGCTCGTCGAGGAGCCGATGGCCAGCGTTTCGGGTGGCCCTTCGATGGATTGAACAGTGACTTTCAGGAGCGGAGGTTGCAGCCCGTAGTCGGCGAGCGTCGCCCCGGTCGCGGCAAGGTCGGCGTTGCTGATCCTCGCCAGCGCTTCTAAACGCTCCAGGGCCAGCAAAATCGGGCGGAGGCCCGCGTCATTGGCCCACCAGCGAAAGGGTTCTTCCAGAAACCAGCCCTGGCGCCGGGCTTGGAGGACGATCGCCGGGCCTTGGTGCGGGCGAATCTCGAGCCGCGTGAGGTTCGATGCTTGAGGTAGCAGCGGTGTCGGTGCGGCAGTGCTTTGCTCCGTGCGGCTGCCGCTCAGGTAAAGATAGACCCCCACGGCTAAAAGGTTGGCTACCAGGAGCAGCAGGGTGAATTGGAGGCGTGCCATAGGTGACTTTGGTCGTTGAGCAGTGCGGGCGGAAACTTCGCGGGCAGTGGGCCGATGGTTCTTGGTCGTGGCAAGAGGGAGGGTTGACCTGGGAGCCCGCGACCAAAGAATCCGCTAGGGAACTTCGTTTTTGGTGGGTAGAGCGAGGATATAGCGGTCGCTCCACTGGGTGGTCTCCTCGGCGTCAAGATTTAGGTCGATGAACGGCTCGATGCAGAGGGCTTTATCGTGGGCGTAAAAATCGAACTTACTCGGGGAGTAGTCGCCGATAACCGTGACGCTGGCTCCCGTGGTCGCACTCGTCACGCGGGCGAAAGGGTGGTTGGCCAGCCCTCCGTTCATCGGCAGCTCCATCCAGTAGCCGCGGTTGCGCTCGATCTCGGTTTCGAATTGGAAGGTTCTCGGCAGGAGTTTGAGCCCGCTGCGCAGCCGGGCGGTGGCCAGATCGGCGAGGAGTTCAATGCGGTCTCCAGGGCCGACCCAAGAGTCGTTGAAATTGAAGAGGTTGTGGGCGTAGTAGGTCGTGTTAATTGGTTCAATCCCCTTATTGGTCAGGCGGTAGGTGATGAGCAGGGATAGGGGGTCTGGTAGCTCGATCCGCTTCGTGAAGGTGTAGGCGCGTCCCCGGTGCTCGGGAACAGTCTGGGTCGCTTCGTAAAATGAGGGGCCGACGGAAACTACCCACGAGCCTGGATCCATCACCTCGTATTTCTTGGTAAATCGGTAGGGGGCGTCGTCGGACTTGCGAAGCCAACCGACGCCAATTTTCAGGAAAAGTTCACCGACCATCGCTTCGGCGTGGCTGGCGTTGGCCCGCATCCCGAACTCTCCGGCGGTGCCGGTGACGGCGTCGAGGCCGCCGGGCTTAAAGCCGTTTCGCCAGGGCCCAAAGAGGGTAAAATCGCCGTTTTTCAAGGTGTAGATCATCCCGGAGTGCTCAAAGCGAGACTCTCGGTAAAATCCCTTCTCGGCATGGGGCAGGGCAATGAGCAGCACCGTGTCGCCCTGTCGTAGCTCGACCGCTGGAAAGGGAAACTCTGCAGAGAAGGGCACCCCGGTCAGGGCAGCGTCCAGAGCCGCAGCTACTGGCGCAGTGGACGCTGCGGGTTGCCCCTCTTCGAGATTACCAAAATCGACCAAGAGATCGGCATCCAGGGCGGAGTTGATATCTACCTCCGTTTCGGCAAGGCAGGCACTACTTAGGAGGGCGACCGCCAAGAATGCTGCCCCAGCAACCAGAGAACCTCGCGAGGGTGCATTTCCGGAAAACGGGGTAGCCACCTGTCGCAAATTAGCGACGGAGCGCGGGCAGAAGGGGTCGTGAGCGGGGAGGTGCATCATAACGGGTTGGCTGAGCGATCGGGGTGAAAAAGGGAGGTTGATGGGAGTCGATTGGCTAAGAGATTAGGAAAAAGTAACACCTGGCCGCGTCGGGGTTCCCTTGAAGGGCTTTTCAGGCAAAGTGGTTACGTCGAAGCGAGGTTTTGATCAGATTTTGCGCGCTAGGGGAAGTTGTGGAAATGGTGAAATGGCCGGTCAGCGCGCTTTTTTTCGGGAGATGAGGATGGTTTTTGGGTTAAGGCGAGCCGTAGCAAAGTTGAGGCGAGACCTTACCAGAAAAGCGGGAGCTTTTCCAGACTTCGTATCACTCCAGTTGCTCCAGGTTCAAAATTTCTCTAAAGCATTGCGGCGCAATGCTTTAGCGGGTATCAGGAAAATTGTGACGATTTTGTCAAGCCGGCAGCCGTCCGACCGGGCGGAAATCCGCCCGCGGAGTGTAGAGACCGTCCGGGACGCCCCTTGGAGCACCGCCTCTGGGAGCACCGACGTCCTCGTCGGAAACTTAACCTTAAACGGATCGGCTAGGACGCCGGTGCCCCCAGGGAAGAGTGCAAGATTGGGCCAAGCGTGCCACGTGACACGGGTCGTGCTACTGGCGAAACGGAACTCCGACCCCCACCGTATTGATCGCACCGGGTGTGCCCACGGTCGGGAAATTGGCATCGACAGTGCCGCAGTTCACGATCATGGAAAGGAGAGTAATGGGTGATCTCTCGCCGTTTCGCCGCCTGATGCTGGTTGTCAACGGCAATAAGCCAGAGGCGGTCGATCTTGGGCGTCGCCTGGAACCCGTGATTCGAGGGATGGGCCTGGAGGTAGGCTCGACCACGGCTTATCCGGTGCCGGAGCACGTCTTGGCCGACTGCGACGTCTGCGCGGTGATCGGGGGAGATGGCACCCTTTTATCGGTGGTTCCAGCGGCTTTGGCGGCCGATGTGCCGATCGTCGGCATCAATGCCGGAAAGCTGGGTTTCCTGACGACGCTGAGCCCCGCGGAGGCACTGGAGGGGCTTCCGGCCATCCTGCGCGGGCGTTTTTCGGTGGAGGCCCGGTCGGTGCTGGCCTGCGCCAGCCAGCGCGGTTTTGAGGGGCACGCCCTGAATGACGCAGTCATCAAGAGCAAGGATGGGCGCCGCTTGATCCAACTGGCGGTGCGCTGCGGCAGCGAGGTCATTACCCGTTTTAGTGCGGATGGCCTGGTCTTTAGCACGCCGACGGGTTCCACCGCTTACAACCTTTCAGCGGGCGGACCGATCGTCGCGCCGACGGCGGAGGTCATTACCATGACGCCGATCTGCGCCCATACCTTGACCAACCGCAGCCTGGTCTTTCCCGGAAACATCGAGCTGACCGTCGAGAGTCTTTCGGCGCAGCATCCCTTGCAGGTGACGCTCGACGGGGCGGAGCGTTTTGATAATGCCGGAGGGCTCTGTCTGCGGATTAGTCGGGGTCAGCGGCAGTTGCGATTGCTGCAGCCCGAGGGTTACCATTATTATTCAGTCTTGCGGAGCAAAATGGGGTGGCGCGGTAGTGAGCTGCATCGGGGAACATCGGAAACGTGAGTGAGGATGGAATGATGGTTGTCAGAGCTGAAACGGAGGCTGCAACCCTGCCCCTGGGCAGCCTTCCGGGAGGGGCTGACCTGGCTGCGAGGGTCTCGGCCGAGCGCGAGCGCCGCGTGGGGCTGGGGCAATGGCGGACGGTGCCGATCCGCGAGGCGGTGCTCGGTCGGCAGGATCTGTGCAGCAACGACTACCTGCGCCTGAGTCGTCACCCGGAAGTGGTTGCCGGGTCTGTGGCGGCGGCGGAGCGGTGGGGTGCTTCGGCGTCGGCTTCGCCCTTGCTGGGGGGCTACACTCGCCTGCACGAGGAGCTGCTGGCGGCTTTGGCAGCGTGGCAGGGTTATTCCACCGGGTTGCTCTGGACGACCGGTTTTGCGGCCAATCAGGCCGTTTTGGGGTGTCTGCCGCAGCGGGGGGACGTGGTGCTGGCGGATCGGCTGATTCACGCCAGCATGGTGGCAGGTCTGCTGAAGTCCGGGGTGCGGATCTGCCGATACCGGCACCTCGACTTGGGCCATCTGGAGGCCCTGCTGCGGGAGCATTCCGGAACGGGCAGGAGCGTCTTTGTGGTCACGGAATCCGTTTTCAGCATGGATGGTGATTTCCCGGACTTGGCGGCGCTGGCGGCCCTGCGAGAGCAATGGGGCTTTATCTGGGTGGTGGACGAGGCCCACGGTCTCGGCTGGTATGGGCCGGGTAACGCCGGGCTGCTGGCGGAGGCCGGGGTTGCGGGGCAGCCGGATGTGCTGGTGGGAACTTTGGGTAAGGCTTTGGGCTCCATGGGGGCTTTTACGTTGTTCCGCGAGCCTTCCTGGGCGGATTATCTCGTCAATGTGGCAGGTGAGTTTATCTACTCGACGTTCCTCAGCCCGCCCGCCGCTGGCGCGGCTCTGGCGGCAGTCAAACTCGTCCAATCACCGGCTTTTTTGGTTGAAACGGCGGCAGCGCGGGCGACCTCGCGATACTGGCGGCGGGTTTTGCGGGAACGCGGCTGGGCGGTGCCGTCGGGTGACTCCCCGGTGGTGCCGGTCGGCCTGGGTTCTGAGGTGACTACGTTGGCCCGCCGCGACGCGCTTGGGCGGCTCGGCTGGTCGGTGGCGGCGGTGCGTCCGCCGACGGTTCCGGCGGGTTCTTCGCGGTTGCGACTGTCGCTCCACCGGGAGCTTACTTCAGCGGATGGAGACGATTTTGCTGAAGCTCTGGGCCATCCGGAGTCCGTCGGGGGCGATCCCAGAGTGATAAGAACCCTCCTGGATTGATACTCCCACCGTCTTGGGTGCCTGGCAGTTGATTGGCTTGGCGTTTTTCAACAGACGGGCGTGCGGCTTACGATGTCAATGGACGGGATTGCGGGTTTAGGTTGTCAAGAGACGATCGATTTCGCCCCTGAACGAGCACTGCGATGATCACCCGCGGTTTTTTACTGATGGGACGCCTTCTGCGTGCAGTGAGTCGGTTCGCGGTGGCCCCGCTCGGCATCGTGAC